>NZ_JBQCGW010000170.1:0-12171 GCF_051955275.1 Pseudobacter sp.
CATTCAGGTTTGAATACGTAGCCAATACCGCTTCAGCCGTTCCGATGGGAGGCTTGTTCAATGTGAACGATCCCAATGGCTTCTTCTTCGGAGAACTGAAATAGTATTAGTAGCAAACACACAAACAACGGGGTTGAAACAAGAGGGCTGACCAGCATGGGTCGGCCCTTTTACTGTATCAGCGTGCCGGTAATTCACTGGCTGTTCAGCTAAGGCTTTAACTCTACGGGCAGGAAACTTTCATCTTTGTGTTGTTAGCAAAGATTTCTTAATATTGGCTTTCCATTAAAACCATTTATTTGCATTTTTACTGAACCTTTCCTTCCTGGTCAATATCCCAGCGAATGTACCTGGAATAAATCTGTTTTAAATCTGCATAATTTTTGCTTTTTGAATGTAGACTCTCTTTCATATCATTCTCTTGATCTCATGCAGCGGTTCAATTCCGGTGATCAGGCTGCGTTCACCAGTGTTTATCACCTGTTGTATGAACGTTTGTACTGGTATGGGCGGAGGTATATTGAATCGGAAGCAGATGTAGAGGATGTATTGGCTGATGCTTATGCAAAGTTATGGGGCAGGCGGACTGAGTTTCATAGTCTGGATTCAGTGACAGCCTTCCTGCATGTGATAGTGAGGAATCAATGTCTTAATTTTCTGCGGGACCAGCAATTGAGGACCCGCAAGCAGGAAGAGTTGATCCATCTATTGGAATCCGAAGCACCTGCGGCCGATTTTTCCCTGGAACAGGTGCAGTTGGCATTGATGAAAAGGATCAGTGAGCAGGTTGATCAGTTACCTGCTAAGATGCGCGCTATTTTTTTAATGTCTTACCAGGATGGGCTAAAGCCTGCACAAATTGCCGAAAAGTTAAGCCTGAATGTTCAGACCGTCAAGAACCAGAAAGCAAATGCCATCCGGATCCTCAAACTGGCGCTGTCCAATGAACCACACCTGCTTTTGTTGTTGCTCCTGATCACCCACCAGGAGAGCCGTTTTCTGGCCTGAAATATTTCTTTCCAATCTTCTGGTACGTTTTTATCCTCTGCGTGTCGTTTAATATATGAATCTTCCGGAAAAGATAGCAGCACTCATTTTTAAGGAGTTTTCCGAGCCTTTATCGGCAGAGGAAAATTCTGCTTTGGCCGATTGGTTGGATGTTTCGGCGAGTCATCGGTTTTTTTATGATCAGTTACAGGATGAGCAACAGTTACGGGACTACTTTCTAAGATTTCAAAATAAAGAACGGGAACGGTCTGAAGACAGAGTGCTGCTCAGGCTTGAATCTCTTTTGTTTGAACAGGAGACTGCTGTTGTAAAAGGTAATTTCCTCAGGAAATGGTGGTTGGCTGCATCTGTGATCCTGGTATTAGGCATAGCTGGTTATCTATGGAATCAATCTGGTAAAATACCGGATAAGGAGTTGGTTGCAGAACCGGAAAAAAATGATACCATTTTGCCGGGCAGTCAGGGGGCTGTGTTGACCCTTTCAGACGGAAAGCAGGTTGTGCTGGATAGCCTGGGTAATGGGATAGTGGCTGAGCAGAAAGGTGCCCGGGCGGTACTGAATAACGGGCAACTTTCATATGATATTGATAAAGGTGTATCTGACAAAGTTGCTTATAATACCATGAGCACTCCGAAGGGGCGGCAATTCCAGGTTAAATTACCGGACGGCACGCAAGTATGGTTGAATGCGGCGAGTTCTATCAGGTACCCGACAAGATTCTCTGGTTCTGAACGATGTGTTCAGGTTACAGGTGAAGTTTACTTTGAGGTTGCGGCGGATTCCCGTAAACCTTTTTTTGTGAGAATAAATGGAACTGAAACAATTGAGGTGTTGGGGACAAACTTCAATGTCAATGCATATAATGATGAAACAGCTGTCCGTGTTACGCTTTTGCAAGGGGTGGTACGCGTTAGAAACGAAATAGGAACTGCTATGCTGGAGCCTGGTAAACAAGCCGTAATTGCTCATGATGTAAGAAAAATTAAAGTTTCATCAGGGATAAATATTGTGGCAGTAATGGCCTGGAAAAATGCTGTGTTTGCTTTTAGTGGTAACAGCGTTGGCGAATTAATGAGGCAGATTGCCAGATGGTATGATGTAGAGATCGTATATAGATCGGGTGTGCCGCCTGCAAGGACGTTGGGAGGAGAAATAGGACGAAACCTCGGTCTGTTACAGGTAATAGAAGGCTTACAAGAAATGGGGCTGGAATGCAAGCTGGAAGGCCGTAAACTGATCGTTGGGCCTTAAAAGTCATAATCAACAAATCTTATCAATAAACCTGCCTGTGAATGATTGCTGTTATCGTAATCTTAATTCATTCACCAAAATCTTGCTTAATGCTGTAGTCGCTGCTTAAGAGTCTGCTGCAATAAAAAGCCGGAAGTGATTCGAGCACCTCCGGCGGACGATTTCAGGCTGACCCAACTAACAAATTTTCTGTCGTCAATTGTTTCTTCAACCCAAAATCATTGCAAATCTATGCAATCCCCTGCTTTTGGTAAAGGCTCTTTTTTGCCCCCGGGCTACTGTCTTTGCCGATGTAATCAACTGTTTCGCATCATGAAACTAACTGCCTTCATTATATTGGCATTTTGCCTGCAAGTGAGCGCAACTGCATTTTCACAACATATTACCTATTCCGGTAAAAACGTTTCGCTTGAGGAGTGTTTTTCAGCCATCAGATCTCAGACCGGTTATTCAGTTGCTTATGATGTTGAGCAATTGAAGTTGGCAAAGCCTGTGAATATTAAAGCCGTAAACGAGCCGCTGAGTTCGTTCCTTGACCGGTTACTGGCCGGTCAGCCTTTCCGGTATTCCATAAAGGTCAATACTGTTTTTATTTCTCAAAAAACAGCAAGAGAGAAAATCACATTCACTATACCCGAAATAAAAGTAAAGGCTGTTGCCGGGATAGTGAAAGATAACAATGGTGCTGCCTTAATGGGTGCAACGGTTATGAACAAGCAAACTAGAGTTTCTGTAACAACAGATGCTTCTGGCAGATTCTCTATACCAGGGCAGATAGGTGAGACACTCATTGTTTCTTATATAGGATTCAAGCCGAAGGAAGTAAGTATAACAGAACAGGAATTTATAAACATCTCCTTGCTGAGGATCGATAACCTTTTAGATACTGCTGCTGTAGTTTCTACCGGCTATCAGCAAATATCCCGGGAGAGAACTACCGGTAGTTTTGATTTTATAGATAATAAGCTGATTAACCGGAGTGTTTCTACCAATATACTGGACAGGATCAATAATGTGGCCAGTGGCGTTTTCTTTAATAAGAACCAGGCAATTAATGAGCCTGCCATAAACATCCGCGGTCGCAGCACCATTTTTGCCAATGCAAACCCTCTGATTGTGTTGGATAATTTCCCCTACGACGGAGATATCAAGAATATTAATCCCAATGATATCGAAAATATCACAGTGCTTAAAGATGCCGCTGCTGCTTCAATCTGGGGAGTAAGGGCAGGAAATGGAGTGATAGTGATTACTACAAAGCGTGGCAGGCTTAATCAGAGGCCTAAGATCTCTTTCACAGGAAACGTAACCGTGCAAGGGAAAGAGGATTTGTTCTCTGTTCCTCATTTAACTTCGGAGGAGTATGTGAACCTGGAAGAGAATTTGTTCAGGAGAGGATTGTACAATTCAAGATTCAACAATGCTTACAATATAGCCTCTCCTGCAGTGGCCATTTTACAAAACCGGAAATTGGGACTGATCTCTGCTGCTGACTCTGCAGCCCAACTGGATGAACTGAGAAATTATAATGGAATCCAGGAGTATGCTGATCTTTTCTTAAGAAGTACAGTGATGCAACAGTACCTTTTAAATGTGTCTGGAGGTGGCAATAATAATAAGTATTATTTTTCTGTCGGGTATGATGATAACCTGGCTAACCGGATGGGAACCTATTCCAAACGCCTGACATTAACAGCAAATAACACCTATCATCTCTATAAAGACAAGGTTCAGTTTACTTCCGGTATCATACTGACAAATGCAAAATCCGGCAGCAGTTTGTCCAACTATTCACCGGTAAAGCCTTACGAGCGGCTGAGAGATGCGAACGGTCAACCTGCCGCAGTGGTTAACCAGTGGCGGAAATCCTATAAGGACACTGCCGGGAATGGTAATTTGCTGAACTGGGATTATAGGCCTTTGGAAGAGCAGGGGACTGATAGTCGTGGCAATCTGATAGACTACAATATCAACTTTGGGCTTGATATTAAAATATTAAAAGGGCTAAAGGCCGGGTTCGTTTATCAACTGAAAAAAGGGACCCGTGAATCAAATTCGATCCGTACAGGCGATTCTTACTTTGTCAGAGATCTTATCAATCAATACACCCAGGTCAACTATGCGAATAACTCTGTGATCAGGCCAATACCGTTGGGAGATATCTTTTCATTTAGCATTGAATCCATCAGGTCTAACTCTGGCCGTGCACAGTTGAATTATGATCTTAATTGGGGAAGTGATCACGAGTTGACTGCATTGGGAGGGCTTGAGATCCGTGAGATCGGGACTTCCGCAAGGTCTAATACGCTCTATGGTTATAACCAGTCAACGGCCAGTAGTATCGCTGTAGACCCCGTCAATAATTACGTGAATTTTGTAACAAAGGGTTCTGGGCGGCTACCGGTTAGCGGTCCCTCAAATTCAGAAACACTTGACAGATTTATTAGCATTTATTTTAATGGTGCATATACCTATGCCGGTAAATACATTCTTTCCGGCAGCTTACGAAAAGATGAATCTAATTTGTTTGGGGTGTCCGCAAATATGAGAGGTGTTCCACTTTGGTCTGCTGGAATAGCCTGGGATATCAGTAAAGAAGACTTCTATAAGGTAGGATGGCTTCCCAGGCTCAAGCTGAAATTAACCAAAGGATATAACGGAAATCTCTCAAAAAATCTGTCAGCCTATACAACAGCAGGCCAATTGTCCCTGAACCAGATGGGGCAAGCAATCCTTTCTATCATCAATCCTCCTAATCCTTCTTTACAGTGGGAAAAGGTTAATAATACAAATTTGGCACTTGAGTTTGCATCCAGAAACGGAAAAATAAGAGGAAGTGTTGAAGGATATTTGAAAGAGGGATTGAATCTGATCGGCAACAGCGTGATTGCACCTCAGACAGGGGTTATTCAGTTTACAGGAAATACAGCCAATACCCGTACGAAAGGTGTTGATCTTAATTTAAGCGCAGATATTTTCAGTAAACCATTTCAATGGACTGCAAATTTGTTGTTCCAGCTAAATACCAATGAGATTACCCAATACAATATAAAACAACCTACAGCAGGAAATCTGATTAACGGAAACTATACTAATCCGATGGTTGGCAAGCCTTACTCCGCCATTTTCAGCTACAGGTGGGGTGGCCTGGATAATGCCGGCAATCCGATCGGTTATCTGAATGGAAAAGAAAGCCAGGAGTATAGTAAGATTGTCAATTCTGTGAACCTCGATGAGGTTATATATAACGGACCTGCAACTCCGGTTTGTTATGGCTCATTAAGGAATAGTTTTGGCTTCCGGAATTTTGAATTTTCATTCAATACCACGTATAAGCTTGGATATTTTATCAGGCGGGGGAGTCTTGATTATTCAAAAATTGTGGTCAATGGTGGGTTTTCTTATCTGGTTGCAGATTACTCTCAAAGATGGCAAAAGCCCGGCGATGAGCTGATTACTAATGTTCCTGCCCTGGTTTACCCGAATAATGATCTGCGGAACAGTGTTTACACAAACTCAGAGATCCTTGTTGAAAAAGGAGATCATATCCGCATCTATGATTTTCAGCTTTCATATTCTTTTAATGAACATAGCCTGAGACGCAGCCCTTTCTCTTCCATGCGCCTGTATGCCTATGCTACCAATCTGAATCTGATCCTTTGGAGAGCTAACAGATCAGGGCTCGATCCTGATTATGTAAACCAGGGTATTTATTCACCCCGGCAACCGGTTGCCTTCTCAATAGGAATTAATACAACTTTTAAATGAATATATGAGGCGTAATACATTTTATTTGATCACGTTATTGGCTTTGCTCTTTTCACTTCCAGCCTGCAACAAGGATAGGTTCCTGGATGCAAAGCCTAATTCTAATATAATTATCCCTGAAACATTGGATGATATGATCAAGTTGCTTGACAATGTTCAGGATTTTTCCCCTGCGCTGCCTCAGTTGTCCTGCGATGATTATTATTATCCCTCGCTTGTTGATTTACAATCTGCGTCATCAGTTATAGAAAGAAATGCCTATACCTGGGAAAGCGACCTGCTGAATGGACAGTCCAAAATACTGGATTGGAACCAGGCATACAAAGCTGTTTTTTATGCGAATGTAGTGATCGAACAATTAGAGAAGTCTGATTCAAAACTACTGAACGGACAACAAGGCAGGAATGTTCTGGCTACTGCTTTGCTGAAACGGGCTTCTGCATTCTTTGAGTTGGTGCAGTGCTTTGCCAGGTCGGTAGACAGTAATTCGATGCAGCAAGACCCCGGTATCCCACTGCGTTTGTCAGCTAACATTGATGAACTTAAGCAGCGGGCATCAGTAAAGGAATCCTACGATCAGGTGTTTTCTGATATATTTCGTGCAAGGGACCTTACTGCTGTTTCTTATGAGCCGATCAACCGGAACAGGGCGTCAAAACAAGCAGTATATGGCTTGCTGGCCAGAGTTTATTTAAGTGTCAGAAACTATGAGAAGGCAGGTTTGTATGCAGATTCAAGTTTGAAATTGTATAATAAGCTGGTGGATTACAATTCACTGAGCAAGACTTCTTCTTCCCCTTTATCCACAACCAATGATGAATTGGTGTATGTGATCAATCAGGTTCCTACTTACAACTATACAATTCCTTTGATCCTTGGTGCTACTACACCTGTTGATTCTAATCTGTACAGGATGTATGCCAGCAATGACCTCAGAAAAGAGATTTTTTTCAGGATTGCATCCGGGCTACCTGTTATGAAGATAACATACAATGGATATGTGTATCCCTATACCGGCATTACAACGAGTGAGCTGTACCTCATCCGGTCCGAAAGCGCAGCAAGGATGAATAATGTCTCAGAAGCTATGCAAGATCTGAATACACTTTTAAGGACAAGATGGAATAACGCCGCGGTTTATCCGGAAGCATCAGCAGGCAATCAGACAGATGCTTTGGATCTGATCCTGACTGAACGAAGAAAAGAACTTGTCTGGCGCGGACAAAGATGGTATGATCTGAAGAGATATAATATGCATGGTGCAAATATTACGCTCGAACGTATGATCGATGGTGTTCGGTATGAACTTCCTCCCAATAGTCCGAAATATGTTATGCCGATACCGGATGACGAAGTTTTATTGAGTGGTGTTTTACAAAATGAAAGATAGAATATCTAAAAATAATAATATGAAATATAATCAGATTGCAATATTTCTGCTTTGTGTGACTGCCGTTTTCATGTTTAGTTCAGGGTTTGCTCAAAAGCGTGTTGTTTTGAGCGGTACTGTAAAGGGCGGTAAAGGATTTGACACTCTTGTTGTTTATAAATACGACAATGAAGCCCTTGTGAAAAGTTACAAGTTTGCAAGAGTTTTCAGGATACCTGTCGATAATGGTAAATTCTCCTTTGTGATGAGAATGGATGAGCCATTTACCTACCTGGAGGTGAAAGAAAAATTTGCCACTTCATTTGAGAATCTTCCTCAGAAGATGTTGATCATGGATAATGATTCTCTGAACTTTTTGATCACTGCCACCAAGGCCAGTGTGTCCGGGATTGGAGCGAGGAGGGTTTTGATCCAAAAGGAGATGGAAGGAATTCAAGGGATTCCCGAAGAATCATGGTATACTCTTGATTACCAGGTTTTGTTGGATAATCATCTGAAAGCAGTTCAATTAGGTCGTAAAAAATCAGGGTTTGCTGGTAAAAATGCTGCCTCCATTGGCAAAGCAGCGCTTTCGGTAATGGAGCTTGAGAATGAATATGCTGCCAGATATAAAGTTGTTCAGAACTTGTATAGACTGGTCCGTACGAATCCTGGTAAAACTGAGTTGCACGCTGTGGTGAGGGATTTTTTTGAAGATTCAATTTTGAATTCCAGGATTCCAAAGCAGATGATGGAAGGAGCAGAGAATTCAATGTATTTGCCCCAATATTTATTTAGCAGGATTTTATTGCAATCCATGCTGTATGGAAAGATGAATTCCTGGTATAAGGATATATTTCATCTGATCTCTGAGGTAGAGAATAAAAAGTTAAGAGAGGTATTGCTCTTGAAACTATTAAGCAATACTGATCTGAATGATCTGACTGATAGTACGGATGTTTATCGCCAAAGGGCTGATGCAATGGTGACATCTTATAAAAACCGCCCCCCTCTACAGTATTTTTTAGGGGCTTCTTTTCCCGGAGCTACGCCCAGGAATTTTTCTTTCTATGATTCAGCAGGAAACAAGGTAAAGTTGAGGGATTTCAAAGGTAAGGTGGTATTCATCGATATCTGGCATACCGGTTGTGGTATGTGCGCAGTCATGAATGAACGCCTGAAGCCGGTGATGGATTCATTGTTCCGGGTAAATAAAGATTTCGTTTTATTAAGTATTTCTACTGATAAAAAAGCTGATGTATGGAAAAAAAGCCTGAAGACATTTGAGTATCACCATGAGAAGGCTATTGCGCTTAATGATCATTTTATGGGAGAAGACAGCCCATTATATAAATTTTATGGATTTGAGGGGGCTCCTCAAACAATATTGCTGGATAAAAACGGGAATCTGGTAGCCATGAACCCTCCGGTCAAACCTAAATATAATCCGGAGTTTCATTTGCTTGGGTTATTGAATAAACTGCTGTAAATAGCAGCAATAGCAGACGATGCAGTTCCTTGTATTTGAAAAATATTTATTTAGCGTGCAGCCATGAGCGCTTGTTGTAAGCCGGCTTTATAGAGGTTGAATACGCCGGTATTCTGTAGAAAATCCGGGTTGGTCATTGGCCAGGCCCGGATTTTGTTTTTGAAATGAAATTCATGACTTTACTTTTTTATGATAATTAACTGCCCAGCAATTCCAGGATCCCTTCATTCCTGATGATCATCATGCCCTGTCTGTCTTCCGTTACCCCTTCTTCCAGCTTATAAGTATACCTCGGTCTTGATCCTTCCATTATAGTAGGCATAAAAACAGCATGGATATTTTTTCTTTGCTTCAATGCTTCGCCCACTTCAATGATATGCGTGGAAACGATGAACAAGCAAGCGTGATAATCTGCAAAGCCTTCCGTAACGGCCAGTGTACCGTCATATGCATCTTTTACGTTCGTTCCCTTGAATAATTCATCGAACATCAGCAACAATCGTTTGCCGCTGGCAGCCGCATCTGCGGCTTGTTTTACGCGGACCACCTCGGCGTAGAAATGGCTGTAACCAAGCCCGATATTATCGGCCACGTTGATGGAGGAATACAAGCCATCGCGTACAGAAAACTCCATCCCTGATGCAGCTACCGGAAATCCCATATGCGCCAGGTACATCCCGATGCCGATGCTTTTCATCAGGGTGGATTTCCCCGCCATATTGGCCCCGGTTAAGAAGATCACGTTCCTGTTTCTGTCCATAAGCAGGGTATTGCCGATGGCTTTGTCAATGCAGGGATGGCGCAGGTCTTCAACGAGAAGGGTATTCTGTGTTGCGGGTAAAGCTGTGGCATAGTTGAAACCTTTCGCCCTGGCCACATCGCTCACTGCAATGTACATGTCTACTTCGTATATGAACTGCAGCAGGTCTTCCAGCTGGGCTGCAAACTGGTTCTTTAGAAGATGATTATAGTACCCGATGGTTTGAACGGACAGGGATTGGTAGATATCGATGTTCCTGAGTTTCTCCAGCTTTTTATCCAGTAGTAAAGTCCTGATACCATTGATACGCTCTGTGTATGCACCATAGGGGAGCCTGATGCTGTCGGTAAATGCATAACATTTATTGAGCGTAACGATGGTTGCCTGCAAGCCCTGTACGTTCTTCTTGAACGCCTCATCCCGTGTAATGCTGGCCAGCATTTTCCTAACGAAGGTACCCGCCATGGCGATAGCGGTATTATTGCTGCCCCGGATATCCAGGTACTCCCGCATGAGGTTCACCTGTTGCACATCAAAGGGGAAGCTCATGCCGGCCTGCTGGAAATTCCGGAAAGTGCTGCTGCGCTCGTTGATGGCCGCTGCATCTGTGAGCGGGTTCCTGAACATATGATCGAGCAGATGTTCTCCACCACGGGTCTTCACCCGGTTGAACAGATGGTATACCGAATCTGTTCGGAACTTGCCGAGGAGGTTGAGCTCGTCGAGTGTTTGTTTGTCTATATTAAAACTCATGATTGTTGAATTTTGTCAGCGTGTGCCCAGTAGCTCGCGTCCCCGCGAGTTACTTATATTCCGTCGCCTCTGGCGACGCGGTGTTCGCCAGAGGCGAACAAATATGGGTCACTCGCGGGGACGCGAGCGACTTCACCGCTGAGGAAAGGCGATTACTATGACTTCCGCTTCACTCTGAAACTGCCGAGTATCATTCCGTTTTCTATATTACACTCCTCAAAGTGAGTGGAACCCACTGACAAAGTACCTTCAATATAACCGCCTGCATCGCCGTATTTAGTGATGGAAAGGCTACCCTGACTGTATTCAGTTTGATTGCTTCCGCATTTTCTATGGTTTGTCTGGTAGATCTTTCCATCCATGGAGGCCAGCACTGCCAGCTTTCCGCTTTCGTTCATATCACCCGGACTGAAAGAACCAGTGCGCTGCCCGGTGAACTGGATGCTCAATACATTTGCACCATTGTACACAGAAACGGCAGTTATGCCATTGGCAGCCTGTGCCACCGTTGACCCACCGGAAAACTTTGCCCCCTTCAATGACCAGAAGAAATATTCGTCTTTTTCCAGTTGAACATTGGCACGGATGATCAATGTACCGGTAGTGCCGTATTCAGTGGGATCTCTCCAGTTCAGAATATCCACCACGGTTGCTTCTACAATATCGGTAGACGCTGCAGCAACGGTTGCAGGTGCTTTATAAGTAGCTTCCAGCGTTTGAGATTTTGTGATGGAACCGGCACCAAAAACTTTCCATTCTTTGATATTCCTGTCCATCACAACATATTCAGGGCCTAACAGATCAGTCATGTCCTCGAGCTCAGTTTTCTGCAACGCAGGATCTACAACAACTGCAAAACTGGTTGTTTCGCCTCCCGTCAGCACTGACTTTCCCCGATTGACCAGCTTGATGGAAGTTTCAACAGACCAGTCGCTGAAATGCCTTGTGTTTACTTTTAGAACCTTATTGGCCTTGTCTATAGTCCTGTTCCGTACACGGGCCCAATACCCTTCAGCATTCTGAAAAGCAAGGTAGAGATAATCTTCCTCCGTACCTTCCAGGTCCTGTTCATTATAATTAAAGCGGATCTCTACATCCTTATTGAACGTTACATTTTCAGGCAGCAGCCTGTAACTCAGTCCTGAACCCAGTCCCAGCGTATTGGTTACTGGTTGTACAGAGAAAGTGGTATTTGCATTCACTGTTCCTGCAGGAACAACAATACTCATCCGGCCATCTTCACTTGCGATGCTTCCACCTGCCGGACCAATCACTTTGGTTACAGCAGTTCCCAGGGGAGTGCCATGTTCTTTCGGCACAGCCACCATCGGAATAGATTCATCACCACCTCCACTTTTCTTGCAGGAGATCATCAGAAACAGGAAAACGATACCTGTCAATAAACTAACTGACTTCATTTTCATAATCGGATCGAAACCTTTTTGCGGTTCCGGGGGCAAATTAATTACGCACTCCGGCCTCTGCCAGCAAAGGCGACATAGAAGCCGAACCGTCGACAAAAAACAATATTGCCCCTACAAAAGCAGGCCGGATCTTTCCCCGCTCTAAAAAAATAAATGGAAAGACATTTTTTTCTGTATACTTGACTGACCAATCAAAGTGTTTACCATGCTGGCTGACAGGGATGAATTATACATTAAGGAGCGCTGCTCCAGGGGCGACAGGGATGCCTTCACCCTGTTGTACAGCTGGTATTACAAGCCACTCTACAGACATATCTTTCTCTTTCTCCGGTCAAAGGAAGCTACTGA
>NZ_JBQCGW010000171.1:0-91667 GCF_051955275.1 Pseudobacter sp.
TCGGCCGGGTACCGGGTTTGAACGTGCAGCAAACATCAGGTAATTCTGCTGCGCCCATGCGGGTTACTATCAGGGGGATAAATACCATCAATCCCAATGCCATTACTGATCCCTTGTATGTGATAGATGGCATTCCCTTTACTACCCTCAATGCTTCACCTACAACAGGAACGCTGCCCATCTCAATGGGAGCTGTACAGGGGGGATTACCCAATGTACGTGGAGAAAATCCTTTGTTAAGCATAAACCCGAGGGATGTTGAAAGTATCAGCGTACTGAAAGATGCAGATGCCACAGCTATCTACGGTTCAAGAGGCGCCAACGGCGTGATATTGATCACCACTAAAAGACCCAAATCCGGTCCAACCAGCTTCAATTTCTCGATCAGCCAGGGTACTACGATGAACACCAGGTATCCAAAATTACTGAACACCCAGGAGTACCTGGCAATGAGGAGAGAAGCATTCCGTAACGACGGGATCATTCCGGACCAGGGAAATGCACCTGACCTGATGCGCTGGGATACCACAAAATATACTGACTGGCAACGATTGTTCGTTGGCACCGGATCTGAGACTACCGTGAATGCCCGGGTTACCGGCGGCATCAATCAAACCAATTATTCCATTTCAGCCAGTTATACCACCATTAAAGAACTCATGAACAATGGTGCAAAAAATCACCGGGGCACTTTATTTTCCAGTTTCAATCATGCCAGCAGTAATCAGAAATTCGGATTCAGTCTCGGCAACAGTATCTCATTTACCGAAGTGAACGCCGCCCTACTGGGAGACCTTGGCGATACCGAACCCAATGCACCGGATATTTACAATGAAAAAGGCGAATTCAATTTTGAACCATATAGAACTCAGAATGGAAGCACTTACCCATTCTCGAACCTGAAAAAGCCCAGCGAAAGCAACACGTTTGTCCTCAACAATAATATGAACGTAAGATACGAGATCATAAGAGGATTGACCATTTCAACAAATGCCGGCTACTCATTCACTCACAATACGAATGCAAATTATTCACCCGAAGCCGCCAATGACCCGGTTTTTGTTGGCTTCTCATCGGCAGTATTTGGAGAGTCTGCCAGCAAGAGCTGGACGGTTGAACCTCAGCTCAGGTACAATACTCTGATCGGCAAAGGAAACCTTACCCTTCAACTGATCGGCAATATGCAATACATAAATACAAGGGGTGAAACTATCCAGTCTCAGCGCTTCCCCAATGATGCATTGATGAAAAGCTATAACAATGCCTTACAGAATATATTCACGGAAGGGGTCCGCGAGCGTAAAACCGTTTCAGGAGTTGCCATCATCAGGTATGCATGGGACAATAAATATGTGCTCAACATCAACGCAAGAAGAGATGGATCTTCTCAGTTTGGACCTGGCAAGCAATTCGGGAACTTTGCATCAGCGGGGCTTGCATGGATCGCTTCTGATGAAAAATGGCTCCGGAAAATTATGCCAGGCTGGTTCAGTTTTCTGAAATTCAGAGGCAGTTATGGTACTACAGGTTCGGATCAGGTTGGCGATTATGAATATCTGAGTCGCTGGTCCAAATCAGTTTCCATCCGTGACACAAGATCCCTGTATAAATACAATGGACTTGAAGCCTTTCATGTGATAAGACCACTTAACCAGCAATTTCAGTGGGAGTCTACCATCCAGTCTGAGTTGGGCATGTCTGTGGCCTTTCTTGAAAACAGGATATCGCTGGAGATGGCTGTTTACCGCAAGGTCACCGATAATCAGCTGACTGACCTGCCAACGCCTGTTCTGACTGGCTTTCCTGATGTAACTGCCAATTCAGAGGCAAAGGTGGCTAATACCGGTTTCGAAGTCAGTCTGTCTGCCATGCTTATCAACAGTAAGGATTGGGGGCTGAGTGCCAGTTTCCAGATGAGCAGGAACACCAATAAGCTGATCGCATTTCCTAACCTCGAAAGATCTTCTTCCCGTGAAAGGCTGAGGGTAGGAGAATCGCTCACCACCCAATATGTGTTGAAATATACAGGAATCGATCCCCTTACCGGAAATGCCACCTATGAAGACAGGAATAAAGATGGGGTAATTACTACGGGTAGTGGAAACTTTCCATCATCGGATATTGATGACCGCTATATTTCAATCGATGCCAGTGTTCCGGGATTCACCGGTGGATTTAATATCAATTTCAATTACAAAAGCCTGTCAGTATCCTCCAGTTTCATGGTAGTTAATACGCGCATGTCTAATCCATACCTGACGGTTGTTCCGGGAGGGCCTGTGAATATCAGTATTCCGGATGAAATAAAGTATAACCACTGGCAAAAGCCCGGAGATCAGGCAAAATATCCTAGGTACTCCACAAGTTCATCCAATGTACTCAAAGCTTCCGATGCCAGCTATGTGAATGCATCCTATGTAAGGATGACCAACCTGGCTGTCGAATATAAATTCCCAGCAAAATGGATCAGTAAGATCAGGATGAAGGATGCGAGTTTTTCGATCCAGACCCAGAATCTGTTCACCATCACGTCATCCAGTTGGCTCAACCCGGATCTTTCGTCAGGCATTTTTGTGACGCCAATCCCCAGAACGATCAACACTTCACTCTCCATTAATTTCTAATACCAGGAATATGCGATATACAATTTTTTCCCCCATCATATATGCTTCCATCTGCATACTCTCCCTTACCGGGTGCAGTAAACTACTGGAGATAGGCCCACCGATCAATTCCATCACCACCGAGGAGCTTTTTGTTACCAATAAGCAGGCTGAATGGGCCATTGCAGGGATCTATTCAAAAATGATCAATGGAACTGAATACTCGGCCAGCGCAGTTACGCAGATCGGCAACAATAATTTTGCAGCAGGGCTCTCAACAATTCTCGGCAGCCTTTCTGCAGATGATCTGTTCATGGCCGGTGGCCAGGTTATAGGCACTGACTTTTTTGCCTCACAGAATAATCTGTCTCTTACAAACAGTTCAAAAGCTGATAATCTGTGGAAATCGGCATATCGAACGATCTATGATGCCAATGCTGTAATAGAAGGGATCGGGGCATCCACTTCGTCATCGCTTTCTGACAGCGTAAGAAAACAATTGACTGCAGAAGCGCTGGTGCTTCGCGCCTTCAGCTATTTCTACCTGGTTAACTTTTATGGAGATGTACCCCTGGCACTCAGTGCAGCATTTCAGCAAACGGCCAGCCTTCCCAGGTCCCCGGTTGCGAAAGTATATGATCAGATCAAATCAGACCTGGTGAAAGCAAAAGCTGCACTCACAGCGGATTTTGCAATCGGCAATAATGAAAGGGTGAGAGTGAATAAATGGTTTGCAGAAGCCTTGCTGGCGCGGGTGTACCTTTATACCGGAGATTACCAGGCTGCCATCAGCAGCGCCAGCGCAGTGATCGGTCACACTGCTCTATTTGGTGTGGAAACTGACATCAGTAAAGTTTTTCTTCCCAATAGCAAGGAAGCGATCTTTCAATTGAAACCCACCACGGAAGAGGCCCGCATCCTGAACCAAACACCTGAAAGCAGGCAGCTGTATAATGTGCCCGCTGCCAATGGATCCTACTTTCCCACTTACGGGATCACTCCCCAATTAGCCAACGCATTTGAAGCCAATGACCAGCGGAAGAATATATGGATGTTGGCAGTGCCTTCAGGTTTTATTCCCGTAAAATACAGGAACGGCGCACCAGGACAGTACTATACAGTAATGAGAATGGCTGAACTCCATCTCATCAGGGCAGAGGCCACCATGTTGTTGACACCGGCTGCAAAGAGCACGGCCATCGAAGACCTGAACATATTGAGAAGAAGGGCAGGGGTAGATGAGCTGAACGATCAGTTGTCGGCCGGACAGGTGATCGAAGCCATTGCGCATGAAAGGAGGACTGAATTATTCACAGAATGGGGGCACCGCTGGTTTGATCTGAAAAGGACAGGAAAAGCAGAAGAGATATTGAGCGCAATTCCCTACAAACAACCCTGGCAGGGAAACTACCAGCTGCTGTATCCTATTCCTGCCGGAGAAATAATCAACAACAACAACCTGGTCCAAAACCCGGAATATAATTCCCGCTAAACCGCATAAAACTACTTTATGAACATCATCAATACCGGAGCAATCCGTAATATAAATTTCCGAAGCAGGCTATTGTCCGCTATTACAATATTTTTGTTGCTGATAGTTTTAAATGCCTGCGATAAAGCTAAACTGTATGATGCAAACCCGGCCACGGTACAGCCATTCAATTTGCTGAATGATGGCGTGGTACTGCGTGCAAACCTGTCCGGAAAACATCCGATCCAGTACAGCACGGCACTCACTCTGTATAACAAATCATTCAACCTGCGCAGTAATATATTCCTGAAAATATTTCCGCAAAAGATCGATCTGTATGCACAGCCTGACACCATGCCGCATGACCGGCCGGTGGTCAGCGCGGATCTACAGCTTGAAACAGGAAAGATCTACTCCATGTTCATTTATGAGGAAAAATCAGCAGCAGCGTACACTGTCAACGAGGATAAATTCCCTGACATTGGAATGAACGACAGCCTTACACTTATCCGGTTCGCCAACTTCAGTGAAGGCCAGGCTCTCAGTGTGAACATTAAAGGGCAGGCTCCCGGATCTTATATCCAGTTATTACCTTTCAAATCTGTCACTGAATTTGCAGCGCTGAAAGTAGGGCGTTCGGTTGCAGATTATCAATTTGAAATAAGAGACTACGCAAGCGGGGACCTGCTTACTACCTATACCACCACTAATATTGGGACTACAAATATTTCCTTATGGATGTATATCCCTAATACCCTTGTTTTTACGGGCCGTCCTTCAGGCACAGGTACCAATCAACAAAAAATAGTGCTGATGAAACACAGGTAGGGAAAGGGTTCCTTGCATTCAATAAAACATTTACTGTATACATATGACTAACGTCTTAAAAGTGGAGAATCTCTCCCACAGGTATTCTAATGCCTGGGCTATCCGTGATATCAATTTCGAGATCAACCAACCCGGGGTCATTGGGTTGCTCGGCTCCAACGGAGCAGGCAAATCAACCACCATGAATATCATTTGTGGAGTATTGAATCAAACGGAAGGAAAAGTGATCATCAATGGCATCGATAAAAGCGAAAATCCCAGGCTGGCAAA
The DNA here is from genome assembly GCF_051955275.1 of Pseudobacter sp. Taxonomy (NCBI): domain Bacteria; kingdom Pseudomonadati; phylum Bacteroidota; class Chitinophagia; order Chitinophagales; family Chitinophagaceae; genus Pseudobacter; species Pseudobacter sp. The sequence goes on from NZ_JBQCGW010000171.1 coordinate 5,173, forward strand.
AAAGCAACTGGGTTTCTTACCACAAGCACCTCCATTGTACACAGACTTCACCGTGGATGAATATCTGACCTATACTGCAGAGCTGCGCTTTATTGAAAAAGATAAAATTAAGAGATCGGTGGCTGAAGTGATGGACAGAACAGGGATCAGCCATTTCAGTTCACGGCTTATTAAAAACCTGTCAGGTGGTTACAAACAGCGCGTTGGCATTGCGCAGGCCATCATACATAAACCCAGCATTGTGATCCTGGATGAACCAACCAATGGATTAGATCCCAACCAGATCATCGAAGCCAGAAAACTGATCAAAGAAATTGCACAGGACCATACGATACTGTTGTCATCTCACGTACTGTCCGAGATCAATCTGTTGTGCCGCGATATCATTATGATAGAAGCTGGAAGGATGGTGTTCTCTGATTCCATGGAGAGTTTCAATAACTATATCCAGCCAGCTTCCCTGCTTGTAAAAATGGATAATCCACCGCAGGCAACTGAATTAATGAAGGTCCCCGGTGTTACAAAAGTGGAATTCATCACAGATAAGCAGTGCAGGATCTTTTTCAGCAGGGAAACCGGCATCAGCGAAGCCATCATCGCAGCCAGTATGCAACACAACTGGAAGCTGCAGGAGATCAACCTTGAAAAGTCTGTACTGGACGATGTATTCAAACAATTGTCTCAACAATCTTAATCCTGCCAAATAATATGAAAATCATTTTCAAGATAGCCCGTGCGGAACTGAGAACATTGTTCTATTCGCCTATTGCCTGGCTGGTGCTCATCCTGTTCTTTACAGCAGGCTCAGGGATCTTCGCATTTGTGATGGAGAAGTTTGCAGTTGTGCAGGATGTGTCGATAGAGGCGAACCCTTCGTGGAACGGATTTGAATCAGGCATTGGAACGATCGTATCCACGGGCATCCTGAGCGTGCTGAAATTATATCTCTACCTGTTCATTCCCTTACTTACTATGGGAGTGATCAGCCGGGAAGTGAACAATGGCACCATCAGGTTATTGTATTCTTCTCCTATCAATACCAGGGAGATCGTGATCGGCAAATACCTGGGGCTGATGCTTTACAATTGTATCCTGTTATCGGTGATCGCCATTCAATTGTTGTCTGTCAGCCTGAGTGTAAAGCATCCCGAGATCAATGTGAATTTCTCCATCCTGCTGGGAATTTTTCTGATGATGGCCACGTATTCCGCCATCGGCTTGTTCATCTCCTGCCTTACCAATTACCAGATCGTTGCAGCGGTGATCACTTTTGCCGTTCTGTTTGTGCTGGAGAATGTTTCATCCCTCTGGCAACAGTACGATCTGATCCGGGATATCACTTTTGCTCTCTCCATCTCCGGAAAGACTGATCTGATGTTAGGCGGATTGATCACCAGCAGGGAAGTACTTTACTTCCTGTCACTTATCCTGCTGTTTGTTGGTGCTGCCATGATAAAATTGCGCAGCACGCAGGAATCAAAAAGATGGACCGTACCGGCTTCAAGGTATAGCCTGCTGGCGCTGCTTGTGATCACTATCGGTTATGTCAGCTCCAGGCCCCGTTATATAGCTTATGCTGATACAACAAGAGATAAGATCAATACACTGCACCCTGTGATCCGGGAGGTGTTGAAGGAGCTCGACGGATCACCGCTGACTGTTACGCTTTACACCAATCTCTTTGATGGAAGAGGCAGACACGGCCTTCCTCAGAACAGGAACAAATACATGAAAGACCTCTGGGAGCCGTTTATCAGGTTCTACCCCAATATCCGGTTCGAATATGAATATTATTACGATGTGCGTGAAGGGGATAGTTCTCTTTTACGCAGTTTCCCCGGCAAATCGCTGGAAGAAATTGCAGAGATCCAGGCAGAGATCTTAGGTATCCGCTCCTCTCTTTTCATGGGACCGGAGGAGATCAGGAAAAAGATCGACCTCAGTGCGGAAGACAAGATCCTGGTAATGCAATTGGAATATAATGGGAAGAAGACTTTTCTGAGAACTTTCAGCAGTCCATTATGGCCTCCACCCAATGTTGTAGCTGCTTCCATCAACAGGCTGACCCGGAATAAAGAGGAACGCGTGTCATTTGTAACAGGACACTATGAAAGGAGTCCGGTCAATCATACAGAAAGGGAATTCATGTTCCATACAAATCTGAAGAAAACCAAACGTTCACTGATCAACAACGGTGTGGATACGGATACTATTTCACTGGCAACAGGAGAAGTGCCAAAGAACATCGACCTGCTTGTAGTGGCTGACCCCAAATCTGCTTACAGCCCAACTGAACAGCAGGCACTCATCAATTATCTGGATAAAGGTGGTAACGCGCTCATCTTTACTGAACCTGGTAAGCAGCATATCCTGGCTCCTGTGTTGAAAGAAATTGGCGTTTACCCGGATGATGGCATCATTGTTCGTCCCAATAAAAATGAAATGCCACATATCTTCATCAATGGCCTGAACCGGGCTGGTAATTTTCTTGCGAAGGAGCCGCAAATGGAGATGTACCAGATCCATGGTACCGGCGGTGGCAGGGTGCACAACGAGGGTATGTTGAATCTCAGTTACAGGGAAATAAATGGCTTCAGGGCAGAGCCGGTGATCACCAAACGGGGTGATGCAAATACCTGGATAGAAACAGGTGTGATGAAAGTGGATTCCGCCCCTCCCGTGTACACTACTGCTGATGGAGATGTACAGAAAGCAGAATATGTAATAGCACTGAAGCTCACCAGGAAGATCAATAACAAGGAACAACGGATCATCGTTGCAGGCGATGCTGATTTCATGAGCGAATACAGAATGCGCCGCATTTCTATCGACCTCGCTTTTTACAGCTGGACGTTGTACAATAAGTATCCATATTATGCAAACTTCCCGGTGCCGGAAGACAGGTTCCTGAAATTGACACCTGCCTCAGCAGCGTTGCTGTTCAAGATATATGTTTACCTGGTACCGTCACTACTGCTGCTGACAGCTATTGTACTGCTCGTTCGCAGAAAAAGAAAATAATAAAATCATAAACTGTTCAAACAATGTTCCTCCAAACGGATGACCAGACAATAGAAGATCTCAGGCTGTTTGCCAAAAGAGAACGCAATGGGATCTATGATATCTACAATAATGCTGCAACAAGGGGAGGAGAATTGCTGTTAGAAAAAATGTTCAGGCAACCCTTGTCCGATCAGGATGCCATTACAAAAAGAGCGGCAGTGATTGCAGCATTCGCGAAAGCGGGAACTGGTTTCCCTTTTGAATCATCCCAGCTTGACAGTGTTGAAAAATACATGAGTTATGATGAAGATGCCGGCAAAGGGCAAAAACCGGTAATGGGAGAGAAAGAGGTGAGCAGTGGTGTAACTGCCTTTATCGGGTTGTTCCATTCTGTAAGATCCTTTGTAGAACAGGGTGCCATCCTGCACATAGAAGAGTTGGAAAAGGAGCGGTCTGAAATGCTGGTACTGCTGCAGCATCCTGCGCTGGAACCGGTGCTCAGAGAACAGTCCGGGAACCGCCTTTCTTATGGCGCGGTAACAGCTTTCGATATTCTCATCCGTGTAAAGGAAAGAGAGAAAGTAATGGCTGTACTGAGTTTCATATACCTGATGGATGTATACATTTCAGTAGCGCGGGTTGCCACCAACAGAAATTTCGTTTTTCCGGTGGCGCATCCCAGGGCCAGCAATATCCTGAAAGTGCAGGGTGTGTACCATCCGGAATTGAAAAAACCAGTGGCCAATGACCTGTTCATGCATGCAGACCGATCAGTGGTATTTCTTACAGGGGCCAATATGGCGGGAAAGTCCACTTTTCTGCGCGCCTTCAGCACGGCAGTTTACATCGCACATATGGGATTTCCTGTGGCGGCCAGGTCGCTGGAGTTTTCGGTGATGGATGGGATCTACACCACCATCAACCTGCCGGATAATTTAGGGATCGGCGCCAGTCATTTCTATGCTGAAGTATTGCGTGTAAAAAAGATGGCTACTGAATTGGGTGCCGGTAAATCTTTATTTGTACTCTTTGATGAATTGTTCAGGGGAACCAATGTAAAGGATGCGCATGAAGGTACTGTGGCTGTCACGCATGCCTTTGCCGGTAAGAAAACCAGCCTCTTCCTCATCTCATCCCATATTGTAGAAGCAGGCGATGAATTAAAACAAAAAACCAATATTGGATTTTACTACCTGCCTACCCGCATGAATGGCACTTCGCCCGAATATCCTTATACGCTCGAAGAAGGAATTACCGATGATCGTCATGGTATGATCATCATCCGCAATGAAGGTATTCTGGAAACTTTGAAAAACGGGAAGAAAGTATAAACCGCAGGGTGTAACAGTCGCTCGCGTCCCCGCGAGTGACTTCTATTGCGTCGCCTCCGGCGACACGGTATTCGCCAGAGGCGAACAAATATAAGTAACTCGCCAGAGGCGGGCACACTCTGATAAAAAAATAAACTATGAGTTTCATTATAGACAGGCAGTCCCAGGAAGAGCTGAACCTGATGGGTAAGTTCAGGCAGGGCTCCGTTTATTCGCTCTTCAACCTGGTAAAAACAAGATCCGGAGAACAGTTGCTGGACCAGCTTTTCAAGATGCCGCTGATGGACGAAAAGCTGATCAACCAGCGCGCTGCCGTTTTTCAGTTTTTCCAGCAGCAGAAACTGCAATTCCCATTTGATCCGCAGCAAGTGCAGTTAATGCAGGAATACGTGGATGCTGCCGGAGATAAAGGACCATTGTATACCCTGATAAATATCCTGGTGAAAAAAACTTTATCAGGTCTCACCCGCGATGAACGGTACAAGGCCCTCATTCAGGGATTGCAGGCGAGCATCGTTTGCCTTCAAAAATGCCAGGGCATTGTTGAATTGCTGTACCAGCAGCAAGGGCCCTACAGGCAACGCGCAGCTGAAATAAAATCGATCCTCGATAATCCGAAGATGAAGGCATTGACAGATACGGATATCTATTCTGGCATCTCTGTAAAAAAAATTGCCGGGTCCGATCATCTGCTGAAAAATAAATTCATTCAGCAGGTCAGAACCGTATTGCAATTCATAGCGGAACTGGATGTGAACATTTGCGTGGGAAATGTGGCGGCTTCCGGCCAATTCACCTGGGCTACAGCATTGCCCAGGCAATCCAATATGTTGAAGGCAACAGATCTCAGGCACCCGTGCATCAGTGGAGCTATCGGCAATGATATTTCCATGCAACAGCACAGCAACGTGATCTTCCTGACCGGAGCCAATATGGCCGGAAAGTCTACCTGGATGAAAACGATCGGTATCTCCATGTACCTCGCGCACATCGGTTTTCCCATAGCAGCGGCCAGCATGGAATTTTCTGTCAGGGAAGGCATTTATTCCAGTATCAACGTGGCGGATAATATTGCGCTGGGGTATAGTCATTTCTATGCAGAAGTGGTGCGCGTAAAGAATGCTGCGGATGCTACAGCCACTGGCAGGCATCTGTTGCTGATGTTTGATGAGTTGTTCAAAGGAACGAATGTGAAAGATGCTTATGATGGCACCCTGGCCGTGACTGAAGCATTTGCTGAATACCAGAACTGCCTGTTCATCGTGTCTACGCATATCATTGAAGTAGGAGAGGCGTTGAAGAGCAGAAAGAATATCAGTTTCCACTTTATGCCAACTGTTTTGGTGCAGGGGGGTCCCAGGTATACTTACCGCCTGAAGGAAGGCATCACGGAAGACAGGCAGGGCATGATGATCATCAGGAATGAAGGTATCCTTGAATTGATAGGACATTGAGCCATCACTGCCTGGAGCATACACAACAATCTTTCTAATTATCGTTAACAAGATCTGTAATGAGAATAATTTTCAAAATAGCGGGAGCAGAGCTGAAAACCCTGTTCTACGCTCCGATAGCCTGGATAACACTTGTAGTGTACTTTGTTATTGCCGCCACAAGGTTCATGACGGAACTTGTAGACAGGGCCAGGGGGCAGGAATTATTTTTGAAGAACAGTAATGTGATCATTGATTCTGAATCATCGCTCACCTATCTCATGGTGCAGGGATCCCTGACAAATGCCATGCTTTACATTTTCATATTTGTACCGTTGCTTACCATGGGTACTATCAACCGGGAAGAGCAGTCGGGAACTATGAAACTGCTGAGGTCATCACCCGTGCGCATCACGGAAATTGTGCTGGGAAAATATCTTGGCCTGATCCTGTTCAATCTTGTGCTGATGTCTTCTTTGGCACTGATCTTTTTCACAAGTTATTTCACCGTTGATAATGCTGAACTTTATTGGTATTTCTCCATGCTGTTCGGGTTGATACTTTATTCAAGCTGTCTGATGGCAATAGGCTTTTTCGTTTCAAGCCTCACCAACTACCAGGTAGTGGCAGGGATCGCAACTTTTCTGCTTTTCAGTTTCCTGAATCTGATGGGAAACATCGGGCAACAATATGACTTTATCAGGGATATCACCTGGTTCCTTTCCCCGGGAGGCAGAACAGGCAGCATTATACAGGGACTTATCACTACCAGGGATGTATGTTATTTCCTGCTCATCATCCTCCTCTTCCTCGGGCTTACTGCCATCAGGCTGAAAAGCAAGCAGGAATCAAGATCCTGGAAGGTGACCTTTTACAGGAACTCAATGCTGATTGTGGTGATACTGACACTCGGTTATCTAACTTCCAGACCGGGATATATTGGTTACCTGGATGTAACGAAGGATAAAATAAATACCCTTGACAGCGCAACACAGTCTGCGCTCAAAGAACTGGATGGGTCGCCTGTGACAGCCACCCTGTATACAAATCTGCTGGGAAACAAAGCGGAATATGGGTTTCCCAGATCAAGAAATCAATACATATGGGATTTTTGGGACCGGTATGTACGCTTCTATCCGAACATCAAATGGAAATATGTGTACTATTACGATATCAGGGAAGGCGATAGTTCACTGTACAGGTCGTACCCAAACAGAGACATACATTACATCGCCCGGCAAACGGCAAAACTGAACAATGTTGATCTGAATGATTTTCTGAAGCCCGGAGAAGTAAATAAACTGGCAGACCTTTCCGGTGAGCAAGATCTGCGTACCGTGATAGAGCTGGAATACAAAGGCAAGAAAACGCTCGCACGATTTACGGATGGCGGTCAGGATCCCTGGCCAAAGCAACCGCCGATGTCCGGAAGTTTCAGAAGACTGACGAGGAGCAACACGCCAAAGGTATTTTTCACTACAGGGCATTACGAACGCAGTCCCTGGAGATTTGGTGAAAGAGAGTTTGGTGCACATGCCAACGCACAGACATCAGCCGCATCCATTGTGAATAATGGCATGGATGCTGATACCCTCTCTTTGCTGCACCGGGATATTCCTGCACACACCAGTGTTCTTGTTGTAGCAGACCCCAGATCAAAACTTGATACCACTGAACAGCAAAAGATACTCCGTTACCTGGAGAACGGAGGAAATGCATTCTTCTATGCAGAACCAGGCAAACAACAAATGCTGAACCCGGTGCTGAATAAACTGGGAGTGAACCTGAACAATGGGATCCTCGTAAGTCCGGGACCACACCGGGAAGCCCATAAGTATGATCTCCCGTTAAATGATACAGGAAATTATATGGCCAGGGAGAAACGCATGCAAAAGTTTCAAAAAACAGGCAGAGATCGGGCTGGTGCTTCGTTTTCGGGTATAACTACTATCAGCTCACAGGAAACGGGTGGCTTTAAGATCGAGCCCATCCTGACCATGACAGGCAATCCTGAAACCTGGATAGAGAACGGCGTGTATGTGGCAGATTCTGCAGCACCCATCAACTTGCCGGCGGAAGGGGACATACAGCAGCAGGAATACGTCCTGGGTGTAAGGCTTTCCCGGAATTTCAATAATAAAGTTCAACGGATCGTGATCATGGGCGATGCCGATTTCATGTCGCCCAGATATTTAACAGGGGGAGCTGTCGGACTGGGCCTTTACAGTTGGCTCGTGAATAATGAATACCCTGTTTATACGGAGTGGATAAAAGTGAATGACAATAAACTGACGATTGGAAAAGATACTGCGAAAGTATTGAACTATGTTTATTTGTATGGCATTCCAGGTTTGTTGTTACTGGCCGGTACAATCATTCTGATACGAAGAAAGAGAAAGTAAGCCCGGAAAACTTAAATAGTAAAAGGTGTCCCTGTAATTCAGAGACACCTTTTACTATTTGTTTTGTTGCCTGTCAGTTGAAGATATACCTCAGACCAATCTGCAGTCCCCATGTGCTGGTAGTGGTCATATTAGCTTTGTAAGCGGCAGCGGGTGCGGCCGGATCGAAAGTGAATTTCGGAGTGGCCGGGTTGTAACCTTCGTTGCCGGTATTGTTCGAAGGCGTGCTTCCATTGATCCTGGTTGGAATGCCCACAATACCCATGTCCTGGAAGGTACCGAATGTATACTGGTAACGGTATCCCCAGTTGCTGTTGATCAGGTTCAGCGCATTGAGGATATCAAAACTCAGCTGAAGGGTATGCTTTTTAGTACCGCTTCTCACAATGAAATCCTGCAGGATGCGTACATCCAGTGAATGGTACCATGGCAGCAGGGCTCCGTATTTCTCGATCACCTGTCCTTTGTGCTTGCGCAGGTATTTATCATTTTCTATGAAGGCGAAGAACGCATCGCTCTGCTGTTTGGCAGTATAGGTTTTACCCCCTGCAATGAATCCTTCCACGAATGTGATCTCAGAAGGGCTTTTAGGAATATAGAGCATGTCGTTCGTCTGACCATCGCCGTTGATATCGGCGCCATAACGGAAGCTGTAACGCTCCTGTGGCTGACCAGAATAGAAGAAACCAAAAGTGGTGGCGGTAGGCGCACCGAAAAGATAGTATTCAGCCCTGTAAGAACCGTGTGCTACGATGCGGTGTGGTACTGCATAGTTGCTCTGACCAAGCTCAGGGATGTTGGGGTTGATAGAGATATTGTTGGTTGCCCATCCGCTGCCTGACTGGTCGGAGCTGCCGATGGCCACTTCCTGTGCCAGTGTGTAGGTATAAGCCAGACCTGCTTCCCAGTGTTTGCTGAAGGTTTTATTCACTCCTGCAGTGAGCGTAAGGCTGTAGCCTTTATTGGTATTATCGAGCACGATCATCTGGTTGACCTGTGAGTTGAGTCTTGATGCAAAGAACGGACGTGGAACCGCCATTGCCACTGTATTTGTTTGCTCTCCCAGGTTGGCGTTGCGGAAATACACGTTGTTCACGAATTTAGTGAACAACCCTTCCAGTGTGAACGTGTAATTGTTGGCAAACTTCTTGTCGATCGCCAGGTTCGTTCTCCATACCTGTGGCATTTTGAAATCCTTCGCAACGGCTGTGTAAGAAGAACCGTTTGGAATGGTTGCGCCTACAGCAGGAGGATTTGCCGGAATGTATTTTGTTCTGTCGGTATTATAAGTAATACCGGGAAGATCACTGCTGGTTGCCTGGTAGATAGCGCGGATCACACCATTATCACCCACCTGGTTAACCAGCCAGATGAAAGGTATGCGGCCGGTGAACAATCCGGTACCACCACGAACGATGGTCTGCTTGTCGCCATCCACATCATAATTGAATCCAACACGGGGTGAGATCAGCATTTTAGCGTCAGGCCATTTGCTTACGTCGAATGATTCGGGCGAGCGGGAATTGTCTTTGAAAACAACTGATTCCAGCGCGGGGTTCCGTGGAGGATCATATGGATAAGAAGGCAGATCGAAACGAACGCCGTAAGTGAGTTTGAACCTGTTTGAAACGGTCCACTGATCCTGTGCATAAAAGCCCCACTGGGCAAAGGTTGCTTCAGGTACCTTGATCCCTAAACGGTTATTGGGATCATAAGCCACTGCAAACACAACAGGGGCGGCCTTTGCCATAAAATCAGCCAGTGAAGCGTAGCGGTAGTAAGAAGGCCCACCCGCACTGGTGAAAGAGTTGGCAAATTTCAGGTACTCATAGCTTACACCTGCCGTAACAGTGTGCTTGCCGAGGTTGAAAGTAACGTTGTCCGCGATATTGAGCGCCTTATCGGAGATCTCGTTCCTGTAAGAGAAGAGGTCTGTACCGAATGAAATATACACGTTGTTCTGGTCACCTGCACGCATGATATCCACGAAGGAAGCCGTGGAATTAGGCACACGTTTCAGTTGGTTATCTGTATAGGAAGCGATCAGCTGGTTTGACACTACGTTGCTGAAATTGGAGTTCAGTTCCATTACACCGGACCATATTTTCACATTGTTCTTGAAATTGGATCCGTTGTAAGCCATACCGCCGGTGGTGCCACCTCTGCGGCTGTTATTGATACGCTGAGCGGAAACGCCGGTAACGCTGGAGGAGTTGATCTGGTCATCATCATCCGTATTGGACTGAGAATAACGCAGGCTGAGACGATGTTTATTGGTGATGTTCCAGTCGATACGCGCCAGGAGTTTCTTGTTCTCTGTTTTGAAGTCGTAACCCTGGTAAATACCTGGATCATAACCATATTCCTTGCCCAGGAATTCTCTGAGTGTTTTCAGGTCTGATTCCAGTACTGAATTCACGTTGGGACCTGCATCTGTGGTAGATGTTTTAGCCACGAATGTTTGACCAGGCTGCGTTCTGTCTTCCATTTCATAGTTAACGAAGAAGAACAGTTTGTCTTTGATGATCGGGCCGCCGATACTTGCTCCGAATGTTTTATTGGTGCGATCAGGGTTGTCAACCTTCTGGTCCAGCACTTTTCTGCCGGTGAAGTTCTGGTTGCGGTAATAGCCATAAACTGTTCCGTACCAGTTGTTAGTACCTCTTCTGGTAACGGCGTTGATGCCTGAACCGATGAAGCCGGCCTGGCGAACGTCGAAGGGGGCGATATTCACCTGCACCTGGTCAACGGCATCGATGGAGATGGCTGATACGGCGCCGCCGGGGATCATACCGTCTCCGCTTCTTCCGAAGTTGTTATTGAAGAGGGAGCCGTCGATGGTGATATTGTTGTACCGTTTGTTCATCCCTGCAAATCCGTTGTCGTTCGACTGTGGCGTAATGCGGGTGAGGTTGGTAAGGTTGCGCGAAATATTCGGCAGGTTCTGTACTGCCCGGTTGCTGATATTGGTGGAAGCGCCTGTTTTTTCAGTAGCGCCTCTTCTTGCAGCCGACACGGTCACTACCTGCAGTTCTGAATTGCCGGCCTGGAGAGTGGTCTGCAGATCGAATTTTTCACCCAGCGGGATATTGATATCATCGCGGGTGAAATCAGCATAACCGATATAAGAAACTTTTACATTGTAAGGGCCTCCGGGAGGGATATTGTTGATGTCGAACCTGCCACCGGTACGGGTAGCTACATTGAATACGGCGCCACTGGGAACGTGCCGCAGGGTGATGGTGGCGCCAACAAGCGCTTCACCTTTTTCATTCTTTACTGAGCCGGACATACTACTGGTTGTAACCTGGGCCATCGTTTCAAGGCCCGCTGACAATAGTAACAGGGTTAAAAGAAAGAGCGTAATTCTTCTCATACTATATCGTGTTTAATAGTTGGCAACAAAGAAACTATTCTGGCATTACCATTTTGGTAAGCAATACGTTATCTTATGATTAATTCAGGCTATATGTACATCGGACTGTACATGAATGAACATAGAATTGCTGCTACTGAACAGATTGGCAAACCGTGTTAGTTCCTTAACCATTTCGCCAGTTCAAGGCCGGGGCAGGATCGGGGTACTTTATGGAAATCTGAATGAAAACAAATGTAACAGATATAAACCTCAAGTGTTAAAAAGGCATTAACATATTACTCACACTCTGAAATGGGCAATTCAAACTACCCAAACACCGCTTTACACGGGAAAACTGTCTTTCCCGCCGGAGGAAACTTTATCGTTTCCCCTTGCGTATCAATAGACAGGCGCGGTCCGTTCGATGCTGCTTGGTAACCCCTGCTTAATAGGAAACAGTGATTCTCGATACGCATTGAACCTTCTTCACCGGAGGGTGTTTTATTAGTAACTTTGCAAAAATTTGCGGTATGCTTGATTCTATAGAAAGTGCTATTGAAGATATCAGGAATGGTAAACTGATCATTGTGGTGGATGACGAAGACCGTGAGAATGAAGGCGATTTCCTGACTGCCGCTCACAATATCACTCCGGAACTGATCAATTTCATGGCTACCCACGGTAGAGGTCTCATCTGTGCCCCACTGGAAGAGGACCGCTGTACTGAACTGGAACTCGGCCTGATGGTCAATAATAATACAGCCCTCCATGAAACGGCTTTCACCGTGTCCGTTGACCTGCTGGGCAATGGCTGTACCACCGGAATTTCGGCTCATGACAGGGCCAAAACCTTCCAGGCACTGGTAGATCCCAACACAAAGCCCTCCGACCTGGCCCGTCCCGGACATATTTTCCCCCTTCGCTCCAAGAATGGCGGCGTACTGAGAAGGGCAGGCCATACGGAAGCCACCACAGACCTTACCCGTCTGGCCGGTTTTCCCCCTCCTTACGGCGGCGCCCTGGTGGAGATCATGAATGAGGATGGCTCCATGGCCCGTCTCCCCGAACTGAAGGAGATCGCCAAAAAATTCAACCTGAAGCTTATCTCCATAAAAGACCTGATCGAATACCGCCTGAAAACAGACACCCTCATCGAAGAAGTGGTGCGTGTTGACATGCCTACCAAGTATGGTCATTTTAAACTGGTGGCGTTCCGCGACAAGAGCAACAATGCCGAGCACCTGGCCCTGATCAAGGGTACGTGGGAAAAGGATGAACCCATCCTGGTGCGCGTACATTCCAGCTGTTTCACCGGTGATATCCTGGGCTCATTCCGATGCGATTGCGGGGACCAGCTCCATGCTGCCATGGCCATGGTGGAAAAAGAAGGAAAAGGTGTTGTATTGTACATGAACCAGGAGGGCAGGGGTATCGGCCTGATGAATAAACTGAAAGCTTACAAGCTCCAGGAAAATGGAATGGACACTGTTGAAGCCAACCTGCACCTGGGCTTCCCGATGGATAAACGTGATTATGGTATCGGTGCACAGATGTTACGTGCACTGGGCATCACCAAACTGCGCCTGATGAGCAATAATCCCAAAAAACGCGCAGGATTGCTGGGGTATGGGCTGGAGATCGTTGAAGCTGTACCGATCGAGATCGCACCCAATGAGCACAATGAAAAATACCTGCAGACAAAGCGGGATAAATTAGGACACGAAATTCTGAAAGGATAGATCAGCAGTATTTAATCGGGGAGCTGGCAGTCACTCGCCAGAGGCGAGCTACTGGCAGCACTCTGATTATTTTCCGCACGCTACTTATTAATAACACTATCTGATTTTTTAGGAGCCGGAGGCGGAGAAGCCTTCGGCTTTTTCTTTTTCTCTCCTCTCAGCAATTCCCCGATATTGTCGAAGTCACGGCGGTAACTGATACTGGCCCCGGAACGGTTCTGCCTGGCGCCAACGCCGGTGCCGGTGAGGTAGTTGTAGGAATCGCGGTAGAAGAAGGTGAGCACCAGTTTACCATCCGGTCGGATCTTCCATTCAGCCGTGATATCCGGCAGAAACTGGAGGTTCTTGGTGGCCTGCACCTGCTCACTGCTCAATCCAAAATCAAGCGCACTGCCGAATGTGAAGGTCAGCCGCTCATTCAGGAAGCTCTTACCGATATTGAGGTTGAGGTTGCTCCGGTCATAGTTGATCCGGTTACGGTCTGTATTGTCAACCAGGTTGTAACCACTGTACAACTGGGCATTGAAATTCACCTTGATGCTCTTGTCGTTGAAGATCTTCTGGAAGATATTGGAGCTCCATTTACTCAATGCGCCTGATACCATCCCGGAGATGCTTCCGATCACCACACCTTCGAAGGCGATATTGCCGAGCCCGCTCTGGCTGCCGGTTTGAAGCGGACCAAAGCTGTTGAACACGATGAGGAATGCCACCTGTTTGTTGAGCTCGTTCTCATCGTTCTGGATACGTTGCAGGATGGCGAGCGCATCCGGATCATTCTTGAGGGCGCTTCCCTGCGGCAGTTCAATAGCGAACTTGATCTTTGGGCGCATGAGCTTTTCCGTCAGGTTTGCCACCACTACCACTTCGCCCCGGTATTTGCGTACGGCATTATTCACCCCTCCTGAGGAACCGGCCTGAATGGAGAACTGATCGAGACCGAGATCACTGAATCGTACGTTCTCTGCATGATATTCCGCATCCACCTTGATGTCTGCGTCATAGGGATCACCCTTCCATTGGATATAATTGCCCACTCCCTCGCGCAAAGTGAACGGTTTGCGGAGGAAACTCTGGAAACTGAAATTGTAGTTCCCCCGGTCTATATCGTAGCGGCCGATGATGGTGAAGTCCCCATCCGTGCCGGCTTTGATCTTCAGGTTACCATGACCGTTAGCCTTGATGATATCGCCAGTGAGCTCATCCAGGATCACGTACATATTGGCGTAGTTATTGGCGCTGATATCCAGGCTCACAGTCAGGTTGCTTTCCTGGAACTGTTTCGGAGGCTGCATTTCACGGCCATATACTTTCCATACTATGAAGTCTGCCTGGCCGCTTTCGCGGGAGGGACCGGAACGGATATAGAGTTTGGAGCTGTCTGCCGGCTCCCCCTTGATGTCCATCCGCATATCTGCCAATGGTCCTTTCAGGGTCATATTCGCTTTAGCGAAAACAGTCCCGAAATACGCATCCTTACCGGTTCCATTGGTGGAAAGCACCAGCAGTTTGTTGGTGTTCATGGCAAAGTCGAATTCGAGATTATCCCATGCCTCATGCCTGAGGATGCCTTTTGAAATGGTACCGGTATTACCGAACTCATCCCGGATAGGGAAGGCCCCGAAGTCCACGAAACCATCTCTGAAATCGAAGGAGGCCGATGGGATCTTGTAGAGCACGTTGGTATAATTCACACGCAGCTGTCCGTCTTTCAGGTTTACGCGGCCGGTGTAGGTAAGATTGTCTGTAGGGCCCGCCACACGCAGGTCGCCGGTGGCAAAGCCATCCAGGTCGCTGAATACGCCGGAGAGATATTGCTGCAGCAGCCTGATGCGCATATTGGTGAACTCGCCATTGATGTCGAGCGGCAGCCTGTTCAGCACACTGTCCGTTTTGGTATTGTAAATACCGGTGACATCGAAATTGTAGTTGTCGTTCTTACTGATGGCCCCGAAGTTGATCACCCCGTTGCGCATATTGTAATTGCTGCGGAGCGTCACCTTTCCGATACTGTCGTCATCCAGTCTGAACTGTTCCGCTTCGCCGGTGAAATCCGCCTGCATCTTTTTGAAAGGATCCATGATATCGATGGTGCCGGTGAGCAGCCCTTCGACCCTGTTCTTTTTTACCACATAAGGCGTGAAGTCGCCGATATTGATCTTTTTAAGCGATACCCGCACATCATTTGTATTGCCGATATCGGAAGGGTGGGTAGTCACCAGGATCTCCTGGTCCCCGCTGTAGATCCGCACGCCATCGGCAGAGATCAACTCTTCACTGAATACCAGTTCTCCATCTTTTTCAATGAACCAGTTCTTACCGTTCACGTCAAAGTTGGACCTGTCGAATGTAACACGCACACCACGTGGCATGGTCTGTACCCTGGCCGCGATGCTGGCTGCATTGATGGTCTGGCTGGCACTGGTCTTTACCGTGATATGCGACAGGTCATTGGCTGATCCCACTTTGATGGTGGTGCCGGGGAAATGCAGACTGTCGTTGATGTACACATCAGCTATGGAACTTTCCACCGAAAGGCTGTCGCGGTTCCCGACACCTTTCAGGCTGACATTGTAAACGGAAATATTCTTGTAATTGAACTGCGGTACTTCCGCATTGAGGTCAAGCAGGTTTTCCTTGCTGTTGATCCTGCCGGCCACCGTACTGAAGTTGAATCCTCCCAGGTTCTTGTCGATGAAATCCAGGTAGTCTTCCACTTTTTTGGTGGTGATCACAAAACTGAAGTTCTCGTTCTTGATGGTGGTGGCGGGTTTTATATAGCTGGGGAAGTATTTGTTGAGGAAGCTGCGGAAAGCGGCGGGTAATTCCATAATGGAGAAATCACCTACCAGTGCTGCATCGAATTCATTGCTGAGCAGGGTGATCACTTTGTTATTGCCCATCACTTTCGATTCTACATAAAGAGAGTCGAAGGATATCCTGCGGCTGTTCTTGAATACAGAAGCATCGTATACCCGTGCTGTTCCCAGGAAGTTGTCGATATTGTTACCGGTGAAATCGAAATCGAATTTGCCATAACCGTTGATGCTGTCTTTCGTCAGGTTGAGGTTCTTCAGGTTGGCTTTGGAAATATCCGCATCGAAGTTGAACTCCGGCACTTGTTTGCTGAAATCCACCAGACCATTGAGCCTGGCCACCAGGTTGGAATCGTTCACCATCAGCTCCCCGTTGAAGAGACGTTTGGCAACAGTGCCTTTCACTACTATGTCTTTGTATTCGTATCCATTGGCTTCAATGGAGTAGATATCCCCATCGAGTTTGGCATTGAGGTTCCCGGTTTTCAGGCCACGGCCATTGATATTTCCTTTGAAAGAAATACGGCCCAGCTGTGGTACATCCAGGAACTTGCCCAGATCGAAGCCATTGGTACGGAGGTTACCATTGTAGTTGGTGTGACCGGCATCGGGGAATTTCATGTTCACATCCGTTACCAGGGTACCCAGATTGGTTTCAATGGTGCCGTAGGTAACAAAGTCTTTCACAAAGCCGGTGAAGTTGCCGCGGAAACGCAGGTATTCCACATGATCAAGCCTGGGTTGAGAGATGGTGCGCAATTGCGGAATGATCCTGATGGCATCTGCATACGTGGTGCGGAAATCGGTGGCTTCAAAGTCGATGAATGTCTTGTTGATATCCGGCAGTCCACGAAGGCTGATATTCCCTTTCAGGTATGCATTCTGTCCGGATTCGATGGTGATATTCTTAGCGGAGAGATTGTCTATCGACCCGCGAACTTTTCCATTTATCCTGACCTTTTTTTTCCATTCTTTCAGTTCGGGAGCAAAATAGGCGATATCGTCACTGTCGAGATCGGCTTCATTGAAATCTCCTTCCATACGCACTTTGGTGATGAAGTCAGCCATATCATCAAAAGTATTGTACCGCATGGCAAAGTAGCGGTGGAGATGGCTGCGGTTGGTCTGGAGATCGAGGTTGTTGAACTCCATCGCTTCGGGATGCCATCTCAGGTCGGCATTGAGGTGCTTCACCACCAGGCCGCTGCGTTCGATGGTGCTGAGTTTTATCTTACCCAGAATGGAATCCTGTTTGAAGCGCACATCTTTGAAGTCGCCCTGGATATCACTGAACTGAATATGCGCGCCATCGAAATAATCGTATGGCTTGCGTTTATTGTCAACATCGGATTTGAAAGTGCCGTCTTTCAGTTGTAAACTGGCGATCCGGATGTCCCAGTCGCCAGTATTCCAGCGCAGGTTTTTCGGATCGTTCACATAGATGGTGTCCTTGCTTTTGGGACGAAGGGAGTCCGGTCTGTTGCCATCATAGTTGAAGATGGCAAAGAGCGGCTTATCGATGATCAGGGTATTCAGGTAAAGCTGTTTGTTCACCAGGCTCACCTGTTGTGCATCGATATCCAGGTTGCTGAACCTGAGTGCCATGTCTTCTCCGCGCCAGGCGTCTTTCTGGAGCAGGGCTACATTGTCCAGATCGATGGTCTTAAGGTCCAGGTTGATGGAGCCTTTGCTGCCCGATGTTTCTTTGGGACCTGCAAAATAATCTGTGATGAAGCGGTAGTTCCAGATGGAGTCTATGCGGGTAAGGTTGATCTGAGCATCCTGCAGGCCCAGGTATTTGAGCTCAATCCTGTCTTTGAAGAAAAACCAGTCGGTAATGTTCACCTTGAGGGCACCGGCATAGAGCAGGGTATCCTCCAGCCTGTCCTTGATAAGGGTGCCTTCCAGGCTCATCTTGTTGAAGAGGGCAAAGTCAACATGTTTGATGGAAACGGTGGTATGGAGGTCGCGACTAAGCCGGTTGGTCACTTTTTTGACCAGCCAGTTCTGTACCGGAGTGGTTTGCAGCGCAAGCCATACCAGTACTATCAGTGCAATAAGGACCAGTAAAATGGTCCGGGATATTTTCCAAAACTTTCTCAGGTTCTGAGTATTGGGTGCAAAATTAGGCGATCAGGGTTCATGAGCAAATTCGATACCAATGAATAATAGAAATTCCCTGTTTTCAGGTGCCTTCACGGCACAAAAAACATACATTGCAGTACCAGCCTAAACGAAATTCGCATGAAACTTATTCTTCCTTTTTTTATGGTGATGCTATTTAACAGTGCCTTAGCACAAAACGATTCTGTCCGCGCCACGGTGAAGCCTGTACTGGTGATCCATGGAGGCGCCGGTACCATCCTGAAAAAGAATATGACCCCTGAAAAGGAGCGTGCCTACCAGGATGGCTTACTCGCGGCGCTGGACAAGGGGTATGCCATCCTGAAACGTGGGGGATCGGCTCTGGACGCCGTTGAGGCTGCCGTTCGCAGCATGGAGGATAACCCCTTATTCAATGCCGGAAAGGGCGCCGTATTTACGCATGAAGGAAAGAATGAAATGGATGCGGCCATCATGAATGGACGGACGCTCGCCGCCGGATCAGTGGCCGGTGTTACCACCATCCGCAATCCCATCACAGCCGCCAGGGCAGTAATGGAAAAAAGCCAGCATGTGATGATGACCGGTAAAGGAGCTGAAGCGTTTGCCCGGTTACAGGGCCTCGAAATAGTGGACCCTTCCTATTTCTACACGGAAGAAAGATGGAAAGGACTGGAGCGTGTGAAGAAAGAGGATTCTGCGAAAACTGAACTGGACCATGGCAGCAAACCCACGTCAGGACTCAAACAGCCAGAGAACAAAGATTCAAAATACGGTACCGTAGGGGCGGTGGCTCTGGACATTCAGGGTAATCTGGCAGCGGCTACCAGCACCGGTGGTATGACCAACAAACGCTACAACAGGGTGGGGGATGCGCCCATTATCGGGGCCGGCACCTATGCCAGTAATGCTACCTGCGCCATCAGTTGTACCGGATGGGGTGAATTTTTCATCAGGCTGGTAATGGCCAAGACCGTGAGCGATATGATGGAATTCGGTAACCGGAGCCTGGAAGAGTCTGCCTTGGAGATGATCCAAAAGAGATTGCCTGCCCTGGGCGGCGATGGTGGTCTCATAGCCGTTGACAAAGCAGGCAATTTCACAATGCCTTTCAATACGGAAGGAATGTACCGCGGTTCGGTTGACCGTGAGGGTAAGGTTACTGTTAAGATCTATAAAGATTAAAACTGCTTGGCCGGATCTTTTATGCCGGGTGCGTTGTTGTACGCCTCCGATTTTCCTTTTTCGATGGACAGACTGTTCCATTCATCCTGCCTGATCAACTTACCGAGATAAACGATCTGGCCCACATGCGTGGGATAATGCGCCATCTGGCGAATGATGGCATCGCAAACGGTCAGCGGTTCCTTGCGGATATAAGTGTTTTTAAGTAGGTCTTCTTCCGTCAAATCCGCCAGTGTATTGAATAATACGCTCCATCCTTCTTCCCATAGCTGCAACAGTTTTTCCCTGCCGTACCCCTGGTCTTCAAATTCCTCATCACGGTTGCGCCAGGGTTTCTCCCCGTCTTCTGTGAGGATATTCGTCCAGCGGCTCTTCATATTACCTGCCATATGCTGCACTATAATGGCGATATTATTGCAGGAGCCATTCGGTTGAAAATGGAAATCTGCATCTGTCAGCTGCTCAAATGTTTTATCCGCCAGCTGCTTGTAGGTTTTGAAACGCTTGATGCTGCTCTGGATAAATTCATTGCCCAATGTATTGCTCATAGAAAAACAATTTGCAATAAAGGTACTGAATGCGGAAACGGGGTTTTGTTAAAAGCTCCTTAGAACCCGGCTGCATGATCATCGCCGCGTGAATCGCCCACTGCTTCTATCTTTCCGTCTGCATTGATGCGGATCACTTCTGTTCTGCCGATATTGCCCCGCTGCCGGATCTTGTATCCCATCTTTATCAGTTCATCGCGCACGCTTTGCGGGAAAGCGGCTTCCACATCGATCAGGTCAGGCAGCCACTGGTGATGGAACTTGGGTTTGTTCACGGCATCTTCCACACTCATATCAAACTCCAGGAGGTTGATCAGTGTCTGAAAAACTGAAGTGGTGATAGTGGTGCCACCCGGTGTTCCTGCAATGATATATGGCCTGTTGTCTTTGAGTACAATGGTAGGCGTCATACTGCTGAGCATCCGTTTGCCGGGTGCTATGGCATTGGCGGCAGCGCCGATAGCGCCATACATATTGGGCACGCCGGGTTTTACACTGAAATCATCCATTTCATTGTTCAGAATAAAACCGGCGCCGGCAACTACGGTCTTGCTTCCGTAACTATCATTGAGGGTGGTGGTCACAGCCACTGCATTTCCTTCTTTATCATACACGCTGAGGTGGGTGGTTTGTTCGCTCTCGGGAATATCACCGGCATGTATTGCAGTGCTGACACCGGCTTTGGAAGGATCATAATCCTGCATCCTTTTCTTTATGTATGCATCGCTGGTAAGTGTGGCAACAGGTACTTTATTGAAATCCGGATCACCCAGGAACTTCGCCCGGTCTGCATAGGCCCGCCTTTCGATCTCCGTCATAAGTTGTACGGACGCGGCCGTCTGAAAGCCCAAGGCTTTTACATTCCTGTCTTCGATCATCTTCATCATCTGCGGCAGCAATACACCGCCGCTGGCAGGGAGGGGCATGGTGAGGATAGTGTACCCTTTATAAGGAAAGCTGACGATCTCTCTTTCTTTTGCCTGGTAACTGCGCAGGTCATCATAACTGATGATGCCTTTTCCTTTTTTCATTTCTTCCACTATCAGCCTGGCCGTCTGTCCTTCGTAAAAACCTTTCTGTCCTTCTTCCCGTATGCGTTTGAGCGTATTGGCGAGGTCGGTCTGGATGAGGGTGTCGCCGGCTTTCCATTCCTGCGCCCTTACAAATACGGGCCTGCTGGAATTGTTGCTGATGAAGGATTCCCGGTTGCGGTTGAGGCCACGTGCTTCGGCTCCTGTGATGGTATATCCTTTCTCTGCCAGATCGATGGCGGGTTGGATCAGGTCTTTGAAAGGCAGTTTTCCATACCTGGCGGTCTGGAAGAGCCCGGCTACAGTACCCGGTACACCAGCTGCCAGTGGTCCGTTCAGGCTCAGTGCTGTGATGGCATTGCCGTTTGCATCCAGGTACAGGTCCTTGTGCGCATCGGCCGGGGCCTTCTCCCGGTAATCGATGGCCAGGGCTTTGCCGCCATTCATGGAAGCCACCAGGAAGCCGCCGCCGCCCAGATTACCTGCCTCGGGATATACCACGGCCAGTACCAGTTGCGTGGCAATAGCAGCATCAAATGCATTGCCTCCCTTGCGGAGGACCTGCAGTCCTGCTTCGCTCGCCAACGGATGCGCACTCACTACTGCGCCATTGCTGCAGACCACCTTTTTCTGAATTGAATAGTGGTAAGGTCCGAAGCCTGCAACGGTATTTCTGCGGTTGCCCGCACAGGCGCAAAGCAAGATGGAGAAGGCGATCACAGCACTGAAGTAGCGTATCATATCATTCAGGTTTTATGGTATATGTAAACACTTATACATATGTAGTTGCCTACCTAAAATTATTAAAGAAAACGTTCAAATGGAGTAGGGGTACATGGTAATTTGATATTCTTTTCATACTTTCAGTACATACAAGTAATTCCTGGTTAGACATCCATGAACTACAAACACATGAGAAAAAGAATATCCCCGCCATGAGCGGGGATGTTCTTTTTCAGGAAGTTCTTTTTATTTTCACGGATCATACCGATTTCAATATGAAGAAGATCTACGCCACCTGGCTGCTTTTGTTGGTAACATCCATGCTCTTTGCACAGGTTCAATCCCCTGAACAATTCCTGGGTTACAAGATCGGAAGCCGCTACACGCCTCATTTCAATGTAGTAAATTATGTAAAGTACCTGTCAACTGCCGCCCCCCAGATGGTGAAAGTGGAACAGTACGGTAAAACCAACGAAGGCAGGCCCCTGCTGCTGGCCTTTGTGACCTCTCCCGAAAACGGAGCCAGGCTGGAGCAGATCCGTCTGAACAACCTTCGTCTCGCAGGCGCCACCGCTGATAAAGCCGCTCCGGATGAAAAAGCACCCGTGATCGTTTGGCTCAGCTACAATGTGCATGGCAACGAGACCTCTTCCTCCGAAGCGGCCATGCTCACCCTCTATGAACTGGTGAACCCTGCCAATAACAAAACAAAAGAATACCTGAAGAATACCGTTGTGGTGATCGATCCCTGTATCAATCCGGATGGCCGCGACCGTTATGTGAACTGGTACAACAGTGTGGTAGGCAGACATGCCAACCCGCTTCCTTTTACCAGGGAACATATCGAGCCATGGCCAGGCGGAAGACCGAACCACTATTATTTTGACCTGAACCGCGACTGGGCCTGGCAAACACAGGTGGAATCACAACAGCGCATGGCCGCCTACAACAAATGGCTGCCGCAGGTGCATGTGGATTATCACGAGCAGGGATATAATGAACCCTATTATTTTGCTCCCGCAGCAGAGCCATTCCATGAAGTGATCACCCCCTGGCAACGCGAATTCCAGGTGATGATCGGTCGCAACAATGCACGTTACTTCGATCAGAACGGCTGGCTCTTCTTTACCAAGGAACGCTTTGATCTTTTCTACCCCAGTTATGGCGATACCTATCCTATTTATAAAGGAGCAATCGGTATGACCTATGAACAGGGTGGCCTGGGCCGCGCCGGTGCAGCCGTGATCAATGAAGATGACGATACACTCACACTGCACGACAGGCTTATCCATCACTATACCACCGGTATGGCCACCATTGAAACCAGCTCAGAGAACAGTGAGCGGCTGGTGCAGGAGTTCAAAAAGTATTACGATAAAGCCCGCAGTAATCCTCCCGGTGAATTCAAAGCCTGGCTGCTGAAAGCAGATGAAGGAGACCGCCTCAGCAGGCTTAAAGAACTACTGGATAAGAACCAGATAGAGTATGGTTATGTGAGCAGCGGCTCTTACACAGGGCTCAACTATTACACCAATAAGAATGATATTGCCAAAGCAGAACCCGGCGATATTGTGATCAATGCCAATCAGAGCAATGCCAACCTCATCAAGGTATTGTTTGAAAGGACTTCCAAACTTTCCGATTCAGCCACCTATGATATCACCGCCTGGAGTCTTCCTTTTGTATATGGTGTGAATACCTACGGACTTAATTTTTACGTAAAAGGAGGCAGCAGTAAACCTGCCAGCACACCAGTTGCAGCCAATCTCAATACCAATCCCGTTGCCTACGCCATCAAATGGAATGGTATCAGCAGCGTGAAAGTGCTCACTTCGCTGATGAAGCAGAAGGTGAAAGTGCGTTATGCAGAACAACCATTCATGTCGGCCGGCGAGTCCTTTGAAAAAGGAACCTTGCTGGTCACCAGAACTAGCAATGCCAGTGTTGGCAACAACCTGGAAGCGATCATCAAAGAAGCTGCAAACGCGGCCGGACAAACCTACTATCCTGTAGGATCAGGGTATGTTGACAAAGGATTTGATCTGGGATCAGACCGTGTCCGCATCCTTAAAGCCCCTAAAGTAACGCTGCTGGCTGGTGATGGCATTTCATCACTCGGCTTTGGGGAGATCTATCATTTCTTTGACCAGGTGATAGACTACCCCGTGAATATCGTGTGGCTGAAAGACCTGGATAAAGAAGTGTTGAAAGAAACCGATGTACTCATCATGCCTGATGGTGGCTACAGGTCCTGGGACAAGGCTGTGCACGAAAGCCTGAAAGACTGGGTGAGCGCGGGCGGTAAGCTGCTGGCCATTGAAGGTGCGGTGGCAACGCTGGCACGCAACGACTGGGGCATCAAACAAAAGGACAGCGACAAGAAGGACGAGGATAAGAAAGATGATAAAAAGGATGAGTATGCGTCACTGCGCAAGTATGAGAACCGGGAGCGTGACTATCTTCCGAACTTCAACCCGGGCGCTATATTCAAGGTAGAGATGGACAACAGCCATCCGCTGGCCTTCGGATACGACTCCATTTATTACACCCTCAAACAGGACGATAATATTTATGATTTCTTTAAGGAAGGTCTCGGCTGGAATGTGGGCGTAATTAAAAAAAGTGCGCAGGTATCCGGCTTCGTTGGCTTCAAACTCAGGGACAGACTGAAAGACGGTCTGCTCTTTGGAGTTCAGGATAATGGCCGTGGTGCTGTGATCTATTTTGCAGACAACCCCGTTTTCCGCAGTTTCTGGGAAAATGGTAAGCTGTTACTTGCCAATGCTGTATTTATGGTAGCACAATAGGCCGGACCCCATTATCTTTGGCCCTGATTTACGCTCTCCTAAAAAATCATAAACTGAATGAGATCATTTAGACCCCTTCAGCTGGTCCTCTGTTTGATTGTATGTGCGCAGGCAACCACTGCTCTGGCGCAGACGCCCGCTTCCTATACCAGTGCAGATCTTCAGCAGCAATTCAAAAAACTGAATGTGCTCGGCTCCGTTCTTTATGTGGCCGCACACCCCGATGATGAGAATACCAGGCTGCTGGCATACCTCGCTAAAGAACGGCAGTACCGCACCGGTTATCTCTCTCTCACTCGCGGGGACGGCGGGCAGAACCTCATTGGAGATGAGCAGGGCATCGAGTTGGGCCTTATCCGCACGCAGGAACTGCTGGCGGCAAGAAGGGTGGATGGTGCAGAACAATTCTTCAGCCGAGCCTATGATTTCGGATTCAGCAAAAGCACTGAAGAAGCCCTCAGCATGTGGGACCGTGAAAAAGTACTGGCCGATGCCGTATGGGTGATCCGCCAGTTCCAGCCCGATGTGATCATCACTCGCTTTCCTCCAGACAGCCGCGCAGGTCATGGTCATCATTCAGCATCAGCCGTTATTGCTGCGGAAGCATTTGTGGCTGCTGCCGATCCCAAAAGATTCCCCGAACAATTCGCCTTTGGTGTAAAACCCTGGAAGGCCAAACGCATACTCTGGAACACTTTCAACTTCGGTGGTAACAATACTACCAGTAATGATCAGCTGAAAGTGGACGTAGGCGGATACAATCCTGCCCTCGGAAAAAGTTACGGAGAGATCTCCGCTGAAAGCCGCAGCCAGCACAAGAGCCAGGGTTTCGGTGTGCCTGCTGCAAGAGGCGCCAGCACGGAGTTCTTTTCATTTACGGCCGGTGATCCAGCGAAGGAGGATATTATGGAGGGGGTGAATACCGGCTGGAGCAGGCTCATTGAAAATGGAACGGAAACAGACAGGGCAGCAGTCAAAGCCAACAACGAGATATTCGCTCAGTTGCTCGAAATGGGTTGGCCAACTGAACGCCCGGAATCCATGATCAGATTCCTGTCAGCACTGCATATCAATACTTCAAAAATGTCTGACAGCTACTGGAAAACCCAAAAGCTGAAAGAGATCCGGGACCTCATGGCCCGCTGCGCCGGTCTCTGGCTGGAAGCCACTGCCAACACTGAGTTTGCTGTACAGGGCGATTCCATCCGCCTCAGCATCGTGGCCAATAACAGGCAGGGTGCCGATATCACTTTAAAGAGCATCAAAGTGGATGTGCTGGATTCTGCGGTGAACCAGAAACTGGAACGCAATAAGAACCTCATCATCAACAGGCCCCTCTATGTATTTGCCAATAAGCCTTTATCTCAACCTTATTGGCTGGAAAAGAAAATGACCACCGGCAGCTTCGTGGTATCCGATCAGAACCTGATCGGCAGACCCGAGAGCCTGCCTGCCTATACCGTTACCTTCAATGTCAGCATCGAAGGCACCGATCTCACTTTCACACGTCCCGTGCAATACAAATTCACTGATCCGGTGAAAGGAGAGTTGTACCGCCCGCTCACTATCGTTCCGCCTGCCACTGTTACTACCGGTCCGGACATCATCGTGTTCCGCCAGCAGCAGAAACAGAATGCAGAGCTCTCCGTACGAGTAACGGCCAATAAGGATTTCAACGGCTACAAGGCGGGCATCACCAACAGGGTGAAGAACAATTCCGAATCGAAATCGGATTCCGCTTTCAATGTGCTGAAGGGCCTGAGCAAAAATTACAGCTTCACTGTGTCAAACGCAGGCATGAAGGACCTTGTGCAGGACAATGCACAGGTTTTCGTTGACCTGAAGAACGGCAAGGCGGAACAGCCGGCCTGGCTGCACCTGGTGAGCATCAGTTACGATCATATTCCTCCGATCCATTATTTCTACCAGGACAATACCAAACTGCTCAACCTCGACCTGAAAACGGCCGGTAAAAAGATCGGTTATATCGAAGGTGCAGGAGATAAAGTGGCCTTCGCCCTGGAACAGATGGGCTATGAAGTAACGGTCCTGAAAGAGAAGGATCTCTTCACCGCCAATCTCACCCAGTTCGATGCCATCATAACGGGGATCCGCGCCTATAACGTGCATGATTACCTGAAAACGAAATACGATGTGCTGATGGAATACGTGAAGAATGGAGGCAACCTCATAGTTCAGTACAATACCAACAATAACCTGAGCACGCTGAAAGGTGGTGGGATCAGTCCTTATCCCTTCACTATTTCGCGTAACCGGGTAACGGATGAAACGGCAAAGGTGAGCTTCCTGCTGCCTTCTCATCCGGTGCTGAACTTCCCGAACAAGATCACGGAAAAGGATTTCGATGGCTGGATCCAGGAGCGCGGGATCTACTTTGCAGAGCAGCCTGATGCAGCCTTCCAGAGCCCGATTTCCATGGCGGATCCCAATGAGCAGGACCAGAATGGTAGCCTGATCATTGCTGATTACGGTAAAGGAAAATTCGTGTATACAGGACTGGTATTCTTCCGCGAACTGCCTGCCGGCGTTCCTGGTGCCTACCGTCTGATGGCCAATATCATCGCGCTCAATAAAACCAACAATAAGAAATGAGCACTTCCACCTCAGGAATTGATAAAACAAGGATCTACTTCATCATTGCCATGATCATCGGCTTCATCATCGGGAAGCTGATCAAGAAGATGGGAGTAGGATTGATGATCGGACTGGTGCTTGGTCTGATCCTGATGATGGCCTTTTCGAGAAAAAGATAGATTAGTCAGTCAGCACATAAGATACTTGAACAAGATGCAAATACAACAAGATAATCAGGCAAAAGAGAAAGTGCCCGTTTTCCCCAAATGGAAATACTGGTACTGGCTGGTGATAGGATTTTTAGGCCTGCAGATCCTGTTGTTCTATTTCTTTACCAAACATTTCTCATGAATTTTTCGGGGCTCGACTGGATGGTGTTGGTAACAACACTGGTGTGCATCATTCTTTATGGGATCTATAAGGGACGGAGCTCGAGGAACCTGGAAGGGTATTTCCTGGGTAACCGCCAGATGCCATGGTGGGTGGTACTGCTCAGTATCATGGGCACGCAGGCCAGTGCCGTTACTTTCCTTACTGCACCCGGACAGGCGTACACGGATGGGATGCGGTTTGTGCAGTACTATTTCGGTCTGCCCATTGCCATGGTGATTGTAGCCATCGCCTTTGTACCTGTATTCAGAAGGCTGAACATCTTTACGGCCTACGAGTACCTGGAACAACGTTTCGATATTAAGACCCGCCTTCTTACTTCCTTTCTATTCATGCTTTCCCGCGGCCTCAGCACAGGAATCAGTATCCTGGCACCTTCGCTGGTACTGCATAGCATGATGGGATGGGATATCACCATTACCAACCTGGTGATGGGCGGTGTGCTGATGATCTACACCGCCAGCGGTGGCGCCAAAGCCGTAGGGTATACCCAGCAATTGCAATTCATCATTATTTATATCGCCATGTTTGTGGCAGCCTGGTGGGCAGTGAAAATGCTGCCCGAAGGAGTAGGCTTTACAGACGCACTGCATATCGGTGGTAAATCCGGCAAGCTGAATGTGATCACTACGGGCATGACGGAGAACGGGTTCGACTGGAAGGACCGCTTCAATATCTGGAGCGGCATCATCGGCGGCCTCTTCCTCGCCCTCAGTTATTTTGGAACCGACCAAAGCCAGGTGGGCCGCTATCTTACAGCCCGCACGGAAGGGGAGAGCAAACTGGGCCTGCTGATGAACGGCCTGGTGAAAGTGCCGCTTCAATTCTTCATCCTGCTGATCGGAGTACTGGTATTCTCATTTTACCAGTTCTATAAAGCTCCCGCTTTTTTCAACCTGGCACTGGAGAAAAGGGTGCAGCAAACCGGATACGCTCCTGAATACAATGCGGCCGTAGCGAAATATGAAGTGCTGCAGGAAGAAAAGAAACAGAGCACCATCGCCCTGGCACAGGCCCTGCATAACGATGACGAACAAACGATCAGCAGGTTGCAGGAGAAGATCCAGCTGCAGGAAAAAACAGCGCATGATTCAAGAGGACAGATACAGAAGATCGTGGAGAAGGCAGTGCCGGGTGCAGACAGCAACGATACCAATTATGTATTCGTGCGATTTGTAGGGGATTTCTTCCCGGATGGACTGGTAGGTCTGATCATCGCCATTATCTTCCTGGCTGCCTGGGGTAGTGTGGCTGCTGCGTTGAATTCCCTGGCTTCCTGCACCATGGTGGATTTTCATAAAAGATTATCGAAGAAAGAGCTCAGTCCTGAAAAGGAGTTCAAATGGAGCCGTTATTACACTTTATTGTGGGGCGTGTTCTGCATTATCGTGGCGCAGTTTGCCTACAGCCTGGGCAATAGCCTGATCGAGGCGGTGAATATCCTCGGCTCCTGGTTCTATGGAGCCATCCTCGGGATCTTCCTGGTAGCGTTTTACTTCAAACAGGTGAAGGGGCATGCCGTGTTCTATGCGGCCCTGCTTACAGAAGTGATTGTGATCAGTATCTACAAAATGGACCTGTTTTCCTGGCTCTGGCTGAATGTGATCGGCGCCGTGTCTGTAGTGCTGCTGAGTCTGATCATACAGGCCATGCTGCCAATGTTTGCGAAGAAAAGTCAGTAAGAGTTACTCAGGGTGCGCCCAGTCGCTCGCGTCCCCGTGAGTGACTTTTATTCCGTCGCCTCCGGCGACACGGTGTTCGCCAGAGGCGACCAATAGAAGTAACTCGCCAGAGGCGAGCTACCGGGCACTTCACAATCTGCCGGGCACTTCACAATCTACACACCACTTTACCACCTACCGACCAGTCCAAAACTAAGAAGGGCTGATCCTAAGACCAGCCCCTTACTATCATTTTTGCATCAGTTCAGACTTTATTTCAAAGTCTTCAGGAGTTTCTCGTTCAAAGCAACATAATCAGGATTCTTTGCTTCTGTAGCCAGTTGCATTGATTTGGTGGCAGACGCAATAGCCTCCTGCTTCATTCCCAGTTTGGCTTCTGCATTAGCGCGTTGATGCCAGATCCAGAAAAAATTAGGGCTTGCTTCTGTAGCTTTCACCAGCCACTGATGGGCTTGTTTCAGATCTTTACCGGCTTCCATGTAGTACATAGCAGCATTGAAGTAAGGAGGTTTCTCAGACTTCATAGCGGTTTCGATCTGAGCCATGATCTTTCCATCGATATCAGTTTTGATGGGAAGGGCAACGGCTGATTTGTCCCACAGGATCCAGAGATTGCACTCTGTGCCTTTGATCTCATCGAACTGGATCATGAAGTTCTCGATCTTCTCTTTCATGGCAACGGGTTTCACTTTCACGCGCACTACGTCCTGGTCTTCCTTATAAGCGGAAGGAGAAGTCACATCCAGTTGTTTGGTGATGATCAGGGTCCATTCTTTGGCATCAGGGATGCTTACCAGACCGTATTTGCCGGCAGGAATGGTTTTGCCTCCGATAATCACTTCGTCGCTGAATGTAAGGGTAGTTGCTGAATTTGCACCGGTACGCCATACTTTACCATAAGGAACCAGATCTCCGAAGATCTTACGGCCTTTCGTAGCGGGGCGGGAGTAAGACAGTTCAATATTTCCCAGACCGAAATCCTGTTTAACAGTTTGAGCAGGAGAGGGAGCTGGAACTTTCAAGCCCTGGGCCTGGAGCGTACCACAGTACAATGTGATACCACAGGCAATAGCGATTGCTGTTTTGATCATTGCAAACAAGTTTAATGCTGGCAAAGGTAGGCGAATAAGGGAATCAAAAGCGCACGATTACAGTAGCGGTTGCTTTACGGCCACGCTTGATCTTCCAGCCGGGGCCCTCCTTTACCAGGCGGATGGCTTCGTTGCGGGCAGCTTGCGGCAGATCGCCGGAGACATTAAAATCTGATAATACACCACTGCGGTTAACAATAAAGGTTACCACGGCTTCGCCTTTCACATTGGAGGAGTCTTGAGACATCCTGTTGCTCTCGCGGAGGTATTTTTCGTATCCAACCCAACCGTACGCGGGCTCGGCGTTTTGCTGCAGGAGATCGATATCCCTGGAGGCTTTGCCGGAAACTGCCTTTTTGTGGGGGCCATAACCTCTCACCATTATCTCATTCAGCGCCTGGTTGGCAGGCTCCAGTTGCAGGGTGTTGAGCTGGTTGGTGGCCACATTGCGGTTAAGCTGGAAACTTTGGGTATTGTAACCTGCGGCGGCTACGGAGATATTAAGCGCCGAAGTGTCGTACTGTTTGGATGGAATGTTGAAAAAACCTTCCCTGTCCGTGAAGTAGGATTCCCCCATGCTCTGAAAGCCCTGATTCGATTGAAGGTTGAGATTGGCGTTGGGGATCGGCCTGGCGAAATTATCGGTTACCCGTCCCCGTATCACGTTGCTGAGCTTCGCATTGTTATTATTGGCCTGGGCAATAGTAACGCCTGGCACCTTGCTTTGTAATACCCCTACTACTTCCGTATTACTGGTATCGGAAAGGTTCCACTGGTTGCGGAGATTTTCCGCTCTTTTAGCCAGGTCCTTTTCATCGATGCGGGCCGGGGCTACTTTGGCCGGAACATTGGTGTCAAGCGGAATGGTCTTGCCATCTGCCAGCGTCTGGTTATGTTGTTCGGCAGAGAAAAGACGGTTAGCAGAAGGGTTTACAGATTTCTGGGCCTGCCTGGCACTTTGGTTGGCAAATTGTTCAGCTTCTGCCACCTGTTTTGCAGATAATTCTTTTTTCTTCGACAGTTTTGCATTACCGGCAATTGCATCACTGTCTGCTGTATTGAATTCGGCGGGGAATCCTTCATCGGTCACCACCGGTTGCAGCCTGGCCGGTGTATCAGCCTTTGTCTGTGTCTGAACGGTAGCTATCTGGTTGGCGGATTCATGCTCTTTATTCAGGAAACTGTTCCATACAAAGATACCCGCGGCAATCAGCACAACTGCAGCGGCACTGAACCTCCACCAGGTAATGGCCCTGACCTTGCGGCCCGGTCTGGTCCTTTCAGCAATGGTTGCATGCAACTCATCCAGGTTGGTATTTACCGGGGTTTCTCCATGGGCCTGCATGGCAGTTTCCATTCCTTCGATGGCATCGGCCAGGAACGGATCTTCCAGTGCTGCTTTTTCCATGGCATGCATTTCGGATGCCGTCATGCTGCCACCGAGATACCGTTGGATATCCGCAGCTGTATAATGGGTGATATGTTGTGAATGATCACTCATGATGGTGAATGCTCAACTTATATTTCTCTGGTTTCAATAGCTGCCTGTTTTTCCATGCACAGTTTCAGGTTCCTTCTTCCATTCTGGATATGGCTCCTTACTTTATTCCATTCAATGCCTGTTTCAGTAGCTATCTCTTTATAACATTTGTTTTGTAAATAGAACAGTTCAACGGTTGCTTTCTGCTCACCCGAAAGGGTTTGCAAACAATGTTCCAGTCTTTGCAGGTTTTCTTCCTTCTGCATCATGCCATTCAGATGCGTTTCGCTTTCCGATTGCATAATCTCAGGATTGAATTCCGTGGTGCGGAAATTCCTGGGAGAGCGGAGTTGCATGAGACAGTGGTTCTTAGCGAGTGTGTACAACCAACTTTTAACGTTTTCTACCTGGTGATGGCTTAGTTTACGGCTCAGTTCTTCAAACAATTGCATCACGGCATCTTTGGCTGTTTCGGGGTCTTTGAGGTACTTCAGGCAAACACCATACATCAGGTCCATATACCGTTGAAACAGAAGGCCTAACACTTGCATGTCGCCTGTTTCACGGTACTCGTCGGCCAGCTCTTTGTCTGTCCGCCCGGGCTGTTGTATGTTCTTGAGGAAACCCACGAAGGATAAAATTAGCAAAAGATCAGGTAAGCAACGAATTATGGTTTGAGACTAGAGGGTGCCACCTTCGGGCCAGTTACTCCAATGGGTATTGGCCGGCCGGGTGGGTTTGAATAGTTTTTTGTCGCCCGTTTCAAGGGCATCCGCCAGCATGATGAAGGTTTCGTTTTCACTGGGCCTTTCCCGCATGGCAACATCAGGATGGTACCAATCATCCAGCCGGATGAACAGTTCAAGGGCTTGCGGAATCCGGGTACGCAATTCTTCTTCTGTTGCCAGTAACTGCTCCCTGTATTCAGGCAGCAGGCCGCGCAGCATTTCCTGGATCATGATCTTTCCGGGCTCTTCCAGCCGGATGCCTTTGGCCTCGTAGAAAGCCGGGTCCTTCGAGAGCCGGATCAGCTGTCCGCGCAGTAACATACTGTTGACGGCAGGATTGAGAAAACTGCTGGTTTCAGGATCGAATGTTTCCCCTTCATCACTGTTGCTGGTGATGTACAGCAAATTTTCATTTTCCAGTCCTGGCTCATGTGTGAGGTTATTACCGAACAGGTAAAGGTTATTGGTGATACCGTTGTGACTGCCGCCGCGGTAATTGAACCCTACCACTTCTATGGCAATGTTCCAGGCCGTATTGTTGCGCCAGGCAGTCAACCTGCAGGTGACCGGATAATGATAACCATTGTCCAGCATAGGGAAAACAAAATCCCTGGCTGCTTCATCAAATTGCTGCAGGATGTCCTTTGCTATGAACTCTTCTTTTTGTTGTTGCGTGGCCATTGCAGGGTTTTATACTGCAATGTTAGGCATTAGCGACTGCACTTCCGCGTTATGATCCCGATTTTATTGTCCTTTTATAAGCCCAGTAAAACACTACGGGAAATACGAACAGCTTGAAGATGGTATCAGTGACCAGGCCGCCGATCACCACGCGGGCCAGTGGCCTGGCGGTTTCCGACCCGATACCCGTGCTGATGGCCGCAGGCAGCAGGCCGATAGCCGCCATCAGCGCCGTCATCAATACCGGTCTGATCCTTGATTCAACACCATTCCGGATAGCAGCCACCAGGTCATGTTCCGTACTCACTTTCATGCTCCGCATATTGGATTTGAAAGTGGATAACAGGATCACCCCGTTCTGGATACAGATCCCGAACAATGCAATGAAGCCAATACCCGCAGAGATACTGAAGTTGATACCGGTGAAAAGCATGGAGAAGATCCCGCCCACAATGGCGAACAGCACCGTATGCAATACCAGCAGCGAGTCTTTGATATTTCCAAAGAGGATGAATAATATAAAGAAGATGAGCAGCAGGCTGATGGGTACAACCGTGGTCAGTCTTTGCGTGGCGCGCTGCTGATTCTCGAAATCACCGGACCATTGCAGGTTATACCCTTCGGGGATAGTGATGGCCGCAGCCACTTTCTGCTGTGCTTCCGCAATGGTGCTTCCCATATCCCGTCCCCGAACGGAGAATTTGATAGCCCCATAACGGGTATGATCATCCCGGTATATGATGCTGGGACCGGTGATCCGTTTGATATCTGCAATTTCCTTGATGGGGATCTTGGTGCCGCGGATACTGGGCACCAGCAGGTTGCCGATCTCCTGCTCATGCTGCCGGAAATCTTCCGGGTAACGGATCCGCAGATCGAAGATCTTTTCACCTTCATAGATGCTGGTGGCAGCCTTTCCGCCGATGGCCATTTCTATCACGGCATTGGCATTGTCTGTGGTGATGCCATAGAGCGCCATCTTCTGCTGGTTCAGGTTGATCTGCAGTTCAGGCTGGCCAAGGTTCCGGAGGATCGCCAGGTCTTCAATACCATTCACCGTTTTCAGTACATTGAAAATGGAGTCTTCTGTTTTTTCGATCACCTGGTAATTGTTCCCATACATCTTCACCACCAGTGATCCTTTAACTCCGGAAACGGCTTCCTCCACATTGTCCATAATGGGTTGGGAGAAATTGAGACTGATACCCGGAATGGATTCCAGTTGCTCGTTCATCTTCGCGATCAGTTGCTCCCTGTTCAGTTTGCTCTTCCATTCTTTTTCCGGGTAGATATCTATATGACATTCCACATTGTAAAATCCGGTGGCATCCGTACCGTCGTTGGGGCGGCCGGTCTGGCTCATCACCTGACGTACTTCAGGGAAGGTCAGGAAGATCTTACGCATATCATTTGCCACACGTACAGACTGATCCAGTGAGGCGGAGAGGGGGCCTGTAGCACGTACTTAAATGGAGCCTTCATTCAGTTGCGGTAAGAATTCTGTTCCTACAAAACGGAAGCTGAGAAAACCCACTACCAGCATCACGATAGCAATTGTGAAACTCACCATCTTCTTTCCGAACGACAGGCGGAAAACGCGCATCACATTGCGGTTCACCCAGTCCAGGAAGAAATTATGCTTCTCTTTTACATTCTTCTTCAGCAGTACTCCTGCCAGTACAGGCACCAGTGTGAAGGTGAGGATCAGGGCGCCCAGCAGGGCAAAGCCGAGTGTCCAGGCCAGTGGTGAGAACATTTTCCCTTCCACTTTTTCAAAAGTGAAAATGGGCAGCAGGCCGGCAATGATGATGAGTTTTGCAAAGAAGATGCTCTTGCCGCTTTCCATACAGGCTTTGCGGATCAGGCTCAGCTTGC
Organism: Pseudobacter sp.; assembly: GCF_051955275.1. Taxonomy (NCBI): domain Bacteria; kingdom Pseudomonadati; phylum Bacteroidota; class Chitinophagia; order Chitinophagales; family Chitinophagaceae; genus Pseudobacter; species Pseudobacter sp. The sequence continues at coordinate 40,174 of NZ_JBQCGW010000171.1, forward strand.
TTTGCTTGTTGAAGCGGTCCATGCCCACGGCATGCGCCCGCCTGTCGAGCATCACAAAGATGCCTTCCACTATCACCACGGCGCCGTCAATGATGATCCCGAAATCAACTGCTCCCATGCTCAGCAGGTTGGCCGACATGCCTTTCAGTTTCAGACACACGAATGCAAAGAGCAGTGATAACGGGATAACTACAGAAACGATCAACGTGGTGCGCCAGTCGGCCATGAATATGAACACAACCACGGTAACCAGGATAATGCCCTCCATCATATTGTGTAGCACAGTGCCGGTGGCAAAGTCTACAAGGGTCTGGCGGTTATAGAAGGGCTTTATCTGAACATCAGCAGGGAGCACATTTTTATTGAGATGATCTATTTTCTGTTGCAGGGCAGCGATCACTTCCGTGGCATTCTCTCCCTTTCGCATCACTACAATTCCTTCCACTACATCCGGGTCACGGTCGCGGCCCACCTGTCCCAGGCGGGGCAATGCAGCAATGGTTACATCGGCAATATGGCTGACCAGTACAGGCGTACCATCGATATTGTCCACAATGATATTCCTGATCTCATCCACATCATTCAGGATGCCGATACCTCGTACCACATAGGCCTGGCCATTCTCTACTATGATATCGCCACCCACATTGATATTGCTGCGGTTCACGGCATTGTACAGTTCAACCGGCGTGATGCCGTATTGCGCAGCCTTGCCAGGGTCCACCGTTATCTCATAGGTCTTCACTTCGCCCCCGAAACTTACAATATCCGCCACACCGGGCACCGAGAGAATATTCTTTTCGATGGTCCAGTCCTGGATGGTCTTCAGTTCGCGAACGGATCTGGTGTCGCTTTCCAGTGTATAGCGATAGATCTCTCCGGTAGGGCCATAGGGAGGCTGGATATCCGGCTCAACGCCTTCCGGCAGTCTTGCCTTACCGATATTGTTGTTCACCTGTACCCGTGCAAAAGCATCATCCACCTTATCCTCGAAGATGATCTTCACAACAGACAGTCCGAAGAGGGAAGAAGAACGGATGGCTGTTTTCTTTTGCGCCGTATTCATGGAAATTTCCAGGGGGCGCGTCACAAATCTTTCCACTTCCTCGGCACTGCGACCGGGCCACTGGGTGATGATGGTGACGTTGGTATTGGTTACATCCGGGAATGCTTCAATGCCAATGCTCCTGAAACTGAGATAGCCTGCAACGGCCAGCAGGGAGGTGGCAAAGAAGATGAAGAATTTATTTTTGAGGGAGAAGCTTACAACCCTCCTGATGATCTTATTCATGGAACGTCATTAAGGGTTATTATTTGAGGGCTTCGTAGAAATAGAGCTGGCGGGAGGAGATCACCACATCGTGCTCGTTCAGGCCTTCACTGATATAAGCCCGGCCACCCATTTTTTCAGCAACGGTAACCGGCTGTATATGCGCCTTGTTGCCTTCTTTCACTACTACATAATACCGGTTATTGTCGAATATGAGTGAACGGGTGGGGATGCTTACCCGGCTGTGTTGCTGAACCACACTCACTTTTGCAGAAACGAACATTTCCGGTTTCAGCAGAAGGTCCGGGTTGCGGATATTGATGCGCGCCCGCATGGTTTTGGTTTCCGGGTCCAGCACCTGGTAGATCTTTTCGATATCACCCCTGAAAACCTTGCCAGGGTAGGAGAGGGAAGTGAGATGCACGCTGTCACCCTGATGGATATACGAGATATCCGATTCATAGATATTCACCATAGCCCATACATTGCTGATATCCGCTATCACGAATACAGGATCGTTATTATCAGGCCGGAGATGCGAATGTTCGGTCACTTTCTTTTCAATCACAAAGCCATTGATGGGCGTAGTGATCCGGTAACCCGCTTCGCGGTCGCCGCCATTGATGCGTAATACCTGTTCTGCCTTGTGCACTTCACTGCCCGCACGTTTATATTCGCTTTTAGCTTCTTCCACATCCTTTTCCGAAGCCAGGCCCGAGGCAAAGAGGTCCTGCTTCAGTTGCAGGTCCCGTTTGGCATTGGCAAGACTGGCTTCCGCAGTAGCCAGCTCATTGCTGTAGCTGGCCATCTCTCCGCTGACGAGCTCGGCCAGCACCTGTCCTGATTTCACATACCATCCCGAATGCACGTTCACCTTGCGCACGATACCGCTCACCATGGGATAGATCTTTATCTGGCTGTCTTCATCCGGAACGATCTTGCCTGTTACCAGGATCTCGTCTTTCACTGCATTGGTTGTAGCCGTATCTGTAACCACCCTGGTAAGCAGCTGTTCCATTTCTTTGGCGGGATCCGTTGCTGGAGCGGTCTGCGTCTGCTGTGAGCAGGCTGCAAACAGCAATGATGTAAGGCTGAGACTGAAAATGTATATGATGTTCATGGAAGAAGTTTAGAGTTGAATAAGCTGAACGCCGCTGACGAAATTGATCTGTTCCAGCGCCCGGTAGCGGTTGTACCGGATCTTGTGCAGGCTGATGATGGTTTCTTTATAGGAATCATAGAAGTCGATGAACTCCAGGAGGCTGATATTCCTGCGGACGAAATTTTTCTGCACTTCTTCTATCAGGTGCTGGAACTGTGCATCGAATTCCTGGTCTACACCCTCGTACAGGGATTCTGCATTGAGGGCGTCCGTATAGCGTTGCATCACTTCATGCGATAATGTGTTCTCCGATTGCTGCAACAGTGTTTTGCCCTGCTGAACGCGGATTTCCGCCTGCTTTATATTTCCCTGATTGCGGTTGAATAATGGAATGGGAAGGCCCACCGATACACCGGTGTAATTCCTGATATAACTTCCCTGTTTGTCGTAGCTAAGGCCCACAGTGAGATCCGGAACGGCCATGGCTTTCTGTAATTTCTGATTCAGCTCCTGGCTGCGCAGGTTTTCTTTTGCCGCCAGCAGATCATGCCGGTGTGCGCGTGCGGAATCCAGGATCTGCGTGTAATTCAGGTCCTGCAAAGGATGGTAGGAGAAAGAAGGCTCGGACCATACAGGAGTTATGGGGGTAGCCGGATCGATGCGTGTAAGCAGTTTCAGATCTGTGCTGATGGCATTCACTTCCTGCTGCATTTCTTTTTTTGTGGCCTGGAGGCTGTAGAGCAAGCTCTGGATGCGGAGCAGTTCTTTCTGCGCAATGTTCCCTTTCTGCAATTGCTCCCTGAAACCCGTGAGGATCCTGTTAAGGGAAGCGATCTGTGCATCATACAATCCAAGTGAGCGTTGCAGGAAATTGAGGTGATAGAAATTATCTCTCAGGGTAAAACTGAGGGTACGGATCAGGTCATAAAACTCATGCCCGCTGAGCTTTGCCTGGCTTTGCGCCAGCTGCACGGCTTTATTGCGTTTGCCTGCCAGGGTGATCACCTGCGATACCTGCAAAGTGTTGGTGCCGGTGTAACCGAAATCCATCCAGCGTTTGCTGTCTGGATCATAGAGCACATTCTCGTAACTGATCTCGGGATTGTTGTAAAGGCCTGCTGTGATCACTTCCGCTTTGGCGATATCGATATCATAACGGGCAGCCAGCAGGCTGAGGTTACTGTCGATGAACCGCTGTTCGGCGTCTTTCAGGGTAAGCCGCAGGGTGTCTGCGGGTTGCTGTGCAAATAGCGATGACATGCTGCAGCAGCATAATAAAAACAGGAATATTTTTTTCATCTTATGCGTTCCGGATTTACCGGAGCACAAAATTTGAAAATGATCATTAGACCGTTCTTACACGATTATTAGAGCAGGATTAGAACTGGGTGCTTATTGGTAAATTAATGTGAAAACGGGCGCCTTTGCCGGGCTCCGACTCTGCATCCACTGTTCCCTGGTGCATCTGAACGATCTTTTCCGTAATGCTCAGTCCCACGCCACTGCCGGGGAAACTGCGGGCATTGCTGCCACGGAAGAATGGCTGGAACAGGGTAGCCCTTTCCGCAGCTTCAAAGCCGATGCCTTCATCCGAGATACTGATCTGCACCTGGTTTTTAGAAGTTGATAATTGGATGCCCACCGGTTTGTTACCGGAGAACTTGAAGGCGTTTTTGATCAGGTTGTTGATGGCCGTTTCCAGCAATACCTTATTGCCATTGATATAAACGGGTTTGGTGAAACTGCTTTCATGCCTGAACTGGAATTGTTCGCCCTGGTGCTGCCAGTACTGCCTGATCTCCTGCATCAGTCCGGTGATCTCCACGGGTTCAAAATGCTGAAGGGGGCGGGCTGCATCATAATTGCTTAGCTCAAATAAGCGGTTGATGATCACCGTTAGTTTCTCCGATTCCGCCAGCACCGATTTCATGGTGCTGATATATTCTTCCTGGCTGCGTGGTTTGTTGAGCATCACTTCCAGTTCCCCGATGATGGCGGTGAGCGGGGTCCTCAGTTCGTGGGAAGCATTGCTGACAAAGGACCGCTGCATATCAAAGGCATGCTCCAGGTGGGTGAGCAGTTCATTGAAGTTATTGGCCAGTTCATTGATCTCATCTTTGTTCTGGGGAACCAGCACCCGCTCGTGCAGGGTGCCGCTCCTGATCCGCCTGATGGCATTGTTCACGTGAACGATCGGTCCGAGTGCCTTGCCTGCAAAACGTTTGCTCAGCAGGAAGAGGATCACCAGGCCGATCACCCAGGAGATGCAAAGCAGCATCAGCAGGTTATTCAGGTATTGCTTGCCGCTGAGATTCTGCGCCGTTACAATGATCACGAAGTCTCCCTGGTTGTCTTTGTAACTGATACCTGCCGCCTGTTTATTGTCGAGTTGAAAGAACAGCTCATTGTTCTGGCTTTTCCGGATCCTGTTGATCAGGTCGGGGGTAACGGTAGCGGAAGAATCGCTGATGAAAGATTGTGTATTCTCTTCGTTGTAGATATAGTTCTTTTCTTCGGTGAGGTTGCGCATGTATTTCTGCTGGATCTCGAGGAAGCTCTTTTTGGTGAGCTCATCTTTCTCCAGGAAAACCTGGGCGGTTATCAGTGCCCTGTCGCGCAGGCGATGGAAGAACACCTGTTTCACATAATCCGCAAACAGCAGGTAGATGATGATCATCACCAGCAGCAATATGCCGGCGCTGAGCAGGGTGAATTCCATCGAAAGCCTGTTGCGGATCTTCATCAGTGCGGTTTATTTGAGTACGTAGCCCATGCCGGTAAGGGTATGGATCAGTTTATTGCCGGGAAAAGGTTTTTCTATTTTATTACGAAGGTAGTTGACGTATACATCCACCACGTTGGCATTGGATTGGCGATCGATCCCCCAGACGGCATCGGAGATGAAAGCACGGGATAATACTTTGTTGGGATGTTTCATGAAGAGCTCCAGCAGCTTGTATTCGCGGGCTGTAAGTGTGATGGGGCTGCCGTTTCTGCTGGCAGTTTTGGAGCCGGTATCAAGGGTGAGGTCCATGAACTGCAATGTTTCCTGTCCGATACTGTCCTGGTGATGCCTGCGGTGCAATGCCTGGATACGGGCAAGCAGCTCCCTGAAATGAAAGGGTTTGGTGAGGTAGTCATCGGCGCCCTGGTCCAGGCCGGTAACGATATCGTCTGTTGTCTGCAGGGCAGATAGCATGATGATGGGCGTCCATACCTGTGCCTGGCGGAGCTTGCGGCAGATCTCGCGGCCGTTGATGCCAGGCAGGAGAATGTCCAGGATGATGATATCGTAATCTTTGTCCAGTGCGGCTTTGAGACCGGCCTGGCCATCTGATTCCACCTCAACGGTGAACTGTTGTTCTTCCAGTCCTTTTTTGATGAAGGAGGCAACTTTCTGTTCGTCTTCTATGATGAGGATGGTCATAGTGTACGGTTTTATTTGTGTGTGCCCAGTTGCTCGCGTCCCCGCGAGTGTCTGCGGCACCCTAAGTGGGCAAAGATTATGATTTATGAATTAAGAGGAGGTTAAAAAGCCTTACGGAAAGCCGGATGGAAGGTCTGTAATGTGTCTTTCAGGTAATTGTTATCCAGGTGGGTATAGATCTCTGTTGTAGTGATGCTGGCATGGCCTAGCATCTGCTGAACCGCCCTGAGATTGGCGCCCCGCTCTACCAGGTGGGTGGCGAAAGAATGACGGAAGGTATGCGGTGAGATATTCTTCCTGATACCGGCAAAGGCGGCCAGCTCTTTCAGAATAAGGAATACCATCACACGGCTCAGCGGTTTGCCTCTCCGGTTGAGGAAGAGAAAATCCTCTGCGCCTTTGGCAGCCTGCTGGCGGTTACGGAATCCTTCGCGGTACATACCGATCTGCTCTATCGCGGCACTGCCGATGGGCACCAGTCTTTCTTTATTACCCTTGCCCACCACGCGGATGAACTCTTCCTGCAGGTACAGTTGAGAAAGTTTAAGGTTCACTATTTCGCTCACGCGGAGACCACAACTGTACATGGTTTCAAGCATGGCCCTGTTGCGGTGGCCCTCGGGCTTGCTGAGGTCAATTTGTGCAATGATGGCTTCGATCTCTTCATAGGCCAGTACTTCAGGCAGGGCTTTTCTCAGCCGTGGAGCTTCCAGCAGTACGGCCGGATCGCTCTTCACGATATCTTCTATGGAACAGTAGCGGAAAAATTGCCTGATACCAGCCACCATGCGGGCCTGTGAAGCGGTGGTCATGCCCAGCTCACTCACCCATACAAGAAATTGCTGAAGGTCTTTGAGCGTGATCTCTGCAGGGCTTTTGGAAATGTCTGCGGACTGGAGGTATTGCGTGAGCTTTTCAACGTCGTGCAGATAGGCTTCCACCGAGTTGCCGGATAAAGACTTCTCGGAAGTTAAATAACGTTGGAATCCTTTTTTGCTGTCAAGCCACATGTGTATTATATTCGCCCTTCAAATGTACATAACAGATGGAACCATTCAATCTAAAGTCTTTCAAGAAAAAAATGATGCTGAACCGCTCCACCCTTCGGCGCTTTCTCACCCGTGTGGAAACCAAGGAGCCCAAGGGGATCGATAAGGTACAACACCAGGAGGATGTGGAAGTATGGAAAGACATGGATTGCCTGGCCTGCGCCAACTGTTGTAAAACGATGTCGCCCACTTTCACCAACGACGACATCAAGCGAATCTCAAAGCATGTGGGCATGAGCGCCCAGGCTTTCCGTGATAAATACCTCTACTTCGAGCGCGGGGATAAAGACTGGATGAACAAGCAGCAGCCCTGCCAGTTTCTTAACCTGGTAGACAACAAGTGCAGCATCTATGAAGTTCGTCCGCGCGACTGCTCCGGTTTCCCGCACCATACCAAGAAAAAAGTGCTTGATTACACGCATGTGTACAAGCAGAACGTGGAGTATTGTCCTGCCACTTACAAACTGGTGGAAAGGATGATGTACCGCCTGGAAGGGGAGAAGCTCAAATAATTTCAGCAGTAAATGTCTTCGATCAGAAAATAATCGGCATGGCCATCCCGGTGGAGGGTGATGCTGAGAATATCATACTGGATGCGTTTCCACTGCGGAGCCAGCAGTTGGTACTGCTCTGCGCATTTCATCATATTCTCCATTTTCTTTCCTGAAACGGCTTCTTCAGGATAGCCAAAACTGTGGCTGGTCCTGGTTTTGACCTCAATGAAATGCAGGGTGTTGTTGCGGCTGGCAATGATATCGATCTCATATTTGCGGTAACTCCAGTTCCGGTGCAGGATTACATATCCTTTTTCCACAAACCACTTCACGGCCTGATCTTCTCCTATTTTACCGGTCTCATTGTGTTGAGCCATGCCTTTGATTTTGTATTATTGTAACCCGAAAACCAGCATATGCAAAATAATACAAAAATATTCAGGCTCGAAGGAAAGGTGCAGCACTACGCATGGGGTGGAAATAGTTATATCCCTGCGTTGTTATCTCAGAATAACCAGGAAGGAAAACCGTTTGCGGAATACTGGATGGGAGCGCACGACAATGCGCCATCACTGGTAGTGACCAGCGAAGGAAAGATCCCCCTCAATGAATTCATCGCCAAAGATCCGGCTGGATTGCTCGGCAGCCCGGTGAATAAAACTTTCGGCCGCCTGCCATACCTGCTGAAGGTACTTGATGTGAATGATATGCTCAGTATCCAGGTGCATCCCACCAAATCCGCTGCTGTAGCGGAGTTTGAGGCGGAGAACAAAAAAGGCACTCCGCTGAATGCCGCCAACCGGAATTATAAAGACGACAATCATAAACCTGAGCTGATGGTGGCCCTCTCTGATTTCTGGCTGTTGCACGGCTTCAGGAAAACAGAAGAAACGGCAGAGATCATCGGGAGGATCCCGGAACTGAACTTCCTGAAACCTTTCCATGATCAGAACAATCATTCACGCATATACAGGCACGTGATGACCATGCCTCAGGAGGAAGTTAACCAGGCCTTGCAGCCTTTGCTGGACCGTATCATTCCCCTTTACCAGGAGAATAAGCTGGATAAGAACGACCCGGACTTCTGGGCTGCCCGTGCTGCCCTCACATTCAATGAGCCGGGCCGTATTGATCGTGGCATTTTCTCCATTTACCTGTTCAACCTGGTGAGGATGGAACCTGATTTTGCCATCTTCCAGGATGCCGGTGTGCCGCATGCTTACCTTTTCGGGCAGAACATGGAGATCATGGCCAACTCAGACAATGTGCTTCGAGGCGGCCTTACCAATAAACATGTGGATGTGGATGAGTTGATGAAGCATGTGAGGTTCACGCCGGTGGAGCCCCAACTGATAGCAGGTTCTGTGGAAATGGAGAGCGCGGATGGACAGGTAGCCGAAACCCGGTTCAAAACACCAGCCCCGGATTTTGAACTGCGCCAGATCTGGTTGCCGGAAGGGGAGAGCCTGACGCTGCCTGTGAATACAACTGATATCTTCTTTGTTTTATCCGGAAATGCAGCCGTGAATAGCGGAAATACCAGCCTTGCACTGAAACGCGGAGAAGCCATGCTGGCCATTCCGGGAGCTGATGTGAATATCAAAGCAGTGGGTGATGAAGTGGTGATTTTCAGGGCCACAGCCGGATTGTAATTAATTTTTGATACGATGTTTGGGGCTGACTTCAAAAGGTCAGCCCCATTTATTTTTGCAGTGCCCAGTCGCTCGCGTCCCCCGCGAGTGACTTCTATTTGCTTGCCACCGGCGAGGTGGCTTCAAAAGATGGATCAATACATTCGAAGTGGCAGGCACTATTTTGCGATGAACATTTCAGCCATCATGGTAGTCTGTTCTGCATCTATGCTTGAAACCTGGAATAATCCGGTTACCTTATTGTCTGTGGTGCGGAAGAGCCAGATCTCGCCTTCATGCGGATGTGTGAGTACGGATTTGGGATTTACTCCTTTATGCCAGGCACCGATCAGTTCACCGGCCGGTAATTTCTGGTTATTTTTCTGCAATATGCTTCCCAGTTCATCCAGCGTAAGGGTGGATTTTTTGAAGATCACAGACTGGTGGTGGAGCCAGTTCTCCTGCCCGTATTCAACAGGGAAAACTTCCGGGCTGTACAATCCGTAATCGGGTCCGTTCTTGTAAAAACCAAAGAGGATGGTTTTCTGCAGAGCGGCATCGATGCTGATCTGGGGCATCATTTTGGCGGTAAGGTCATCCATCGAGAGCCAGTTCTGAGTATAAATACCCAGTTCCTTTTTGTACTGAATGCCGATTGGTGAATACTCCACGGATGTGGGAACAGGCTCAGCTTTGTCTTTTTTGCAGGCAATGAGGCTTGTTACGATAAGCGTCATTGCAATCAGTCTTTTCATTTTCCAGAGTTTTTATGATTGAGATAATTGTTCTCTGGCACAAAACTGCAAATAGCCTGGCGTGATAAAAGACCCGTTTAACGGAAGAGGAGGATGACTTAATGAATAAATAAAGAACGGGCGCCTCCAGGGAGACGCCCGTTGAAATATCTGTTGCCTGTAAACTTATGCAAGAACGGTGATCAGTCCTTTGATCACTGCACCCAGCTTAACAGCTTCCAGCACTTTGCCTTCGCTGCTGCCATGTTGCAGTACAGATTGCTCATGTGAAGTAACACACATTTCGCAACCATTGATGGAAGAGATCACCAGGCTTGCCAGTTCAAAGAACTCCTTGCCCAGCACGGGATTCATCATAATGCTCATCTTGATGCCGGCAGGAGTGGCCGTGTAATATTCTTTCTGCATGAAATGACGGAACCTGTAGAACACATTGTTGGTAGCCATCAGTGAAGTGCAGGCGATCATTTCCGCGATCTCCGCTTCAGTGGCGCCGGCATCTTTTGCAAGGCCGGTGAAGGCTTCCTGCAGGAAGATGACCTTGTCGTTCACTGCCACGCCCAGCGCCAGCAATAATGCTTCCTTGCGTGTGAGGTACTGCGTATTGCTCAGTACATTACTGGTATTGATCTTCAGATCCTTGATATACCGTGCATTCACCTGCAGTAAAGCCTGTGCGTTGGCTGAAGGAACATAGTTGGGGATATTGAGCTCCGCCAGCAGGTTCTGAAAAGTCTCGTTCTGAATTATTGATTCAACACTCATGGTTCCGGGTTTAGATTAGTTCATGTTCAGCTGGGTAGTCAGCGTTTCCTGACCTTTATTCCAGTTGCATGGGCAGAGCTCATCTGTTTGCAGTGCGTCCAGTACACGGATAACCTCCTGTACGTTACGGCCTACGCTCAGATCGTTCACACTAACCCAACGGATGATACCCTGAGGGTCGATGATGAAAGTAGCGCGGTAAGCGATCTTCTCTTCACTGTCCAGGATGCCCAGCTCTTCAGCGAGTGATTTTGACGTGTCAGCCAGCATGGGGAACTTCAGGTCTTTCAGATCAGCATGGTCTTTTCTCCAGGCCAGGTGAACGAATTCAGAATCGGTAGAAGCACCGATCAGTACTGTATCGCGGTCAGAAAAATCGGAAGCTTTCTTGTTGAATTCAGCGATCTCTGTAGGGCATACGAAAGTGAAATCCTTAGGCCACCAGAACATCACCATCCACTGACCCTGGCTGCTTGCATGGTCCTGAGTAAGGTCTGCAAACTCTTTTCCTTTTTCTGTTGATACTACTGCCTTTTTCTTAAATGCAGGGAACTGGTTCCCAATAGACAAAATTCTGTTGGACATATAATGATTATTAAAGTTTTTGCTGATTTTCTCTGTGGGGCAATCGTAAGGTGGCGCAAAAGTAAGCTTGTAAGTAATAGATAATCATAAACATTATCTATTGATCAATAGATACTATCTATAATCATGGCTCAGACTGCATCTTTTAGCAGGTAAACGAAAAAAACGTACTTTTGGGGCCTATTACTTTCCAATATGAAATCAAATAAGAAACTGATCTGGAGCCTTATAGTGATGGTTGTGGTGGCCGCCATTTACCGTGTTATCCCTGACAGGCCGTTGGGATTTGCTCCCCAGCTGGCTATCGCACTTTTCAGCGGCGCTATGATCCAGGACAAAAAACTGGCCTTCCTGTTCCCGATCGTGTCCATGTTGTTATCAGATGTGCTCTATGAAGGATTGTTTGCAGCAGGCTGGGCGCCATACGGCGGATTCTACGGCGGAATGTGGATCAATTACCTGCTTTTTGCTTCAGTGACCGTGTTCGGTATGCTGATCAGAAAGATCAATGTAAAGAATGTAGTGGCCATTTCACTGGCTGGTCCTACTTATTTCTTCCTGGTATCTAACTTCCTGACATGGGCCGGAGTAGGTGACTGGATCGAATACCCGAAAACCTGGGAAGGGCTGATGGCCTGTTATGCAGCCGGTCTTCCTTTTTATAAAGGCAGCCTGATCGCTACCCTCGGATTCAGCGCCCTGTTCTTCGGAACATGGTACCTGGTAGGTAAGAAAGAAACTAAAACAGTAGTGGCAGCCTAAGCTGTTGCAATATATTTTTCGGAGGGGCTGACCAAAAAAGGTCAGCCCTGTTTATTTTTCGCCGTGCCCGGTCGCTCGCGTCCCCGCGAGTGACTGCTCCCCATCTGTCAGGTTCTTCTATATTATGATATTCAAATAATAAACAGCCTTTATTTAAGATCCTGGTTTATGGAATATCGGGCATAGATTCCCATTATGTGGAATGGGTAAATTTGAAAAATCTCAGGGGTGATGGTGATTCGTCATTGTTTTTAAGTAATTAATTACTATAAATTTGCGGTTAGTTGCACCAGTGATGTGATGACCGTACTCAAAATATCGCCGGTGTTCAATTATTAAAACCCTAATACGCTATGACCCCGAATTGTACCCGGCAGAGAAACCCTCTGAGAGGTTTCCTGTGTATGCTTGTAAGTACGGCAGCTCTTTCATTGATTTTCTCCTCCCGATTGATGGCACAGGTAGCTACTACTACTGTGTTTGCGGGTGCTGGTGGCACCCCCGACTACTACGTTGACGAAAACAACGATGCACTTACTGCTAAATTCGCCTACCCTGGCGGTATTGCGATGGATGCCGATGGAAATCTGTATGTGTCAGATGGCAACAATCGTGTTATCCGCAAGATCACGCCTGACGGTAAAGTAATCCTGGTGGCAGGTGTTCCTAAACAGGCGCATTCAGGCAGCATACCACCAACTCCTTCCGGACCGGCACTTTCAACGCCCTTGCTCGGGCCTTTCGGACCGATCGCTGTTGCTGGTAACGGTATCGTGTATTTTGCCGGTACCGGGGACTATCATGGAAAGATCGTGAACGGAAATGTTTCTTATTTCCGTGCGAAGAGCATGACACCTAATACTACACTTGGTAATTCCAGGGCTTTTAAGATCTATGGCAATACCATGTACCGGGCCTCTGGAGGAATGGTGAGCGTGGTAAACCTGGCCACGGAAGAAGAATACAAACGGTTTACTATTCCAAACACCACGGCTGGTTCCAACCACGAAGTTCGTGCACTGGCCGTAGACCCAAGCGGTACCTGGCTGTATGCACTGTCCATCAACGGAACCCTGGCCAGGGTCAATCTTCAGACAGATGTGGTGACCGTTCTGGTCTCCATGGCCCAGAGTACGTCTGAAATGTGGATCATTACTGGTGACCTGGCTGCAGATGCATCAGGTAATGTATATCTGATGGGCACGCACGACAGAACCATCATCAAATGTGCAGCGGGTACATGGGCCAGGTCAACCGTAACTTCCACTGCTGTTAATGGCGGGGTGAGCGGAATGGTGATCGCGCCCAATGGCGACTTTTACATATCAGACTACAAACTTCACAGGATTTATCGAACAAGGTGGCTCCAGAATAATGCGAACCTGAGTGCACTGACCACCAGTACAGGAACCCTGAGCCCTGCATTCGTCAAAACCACCATCTCTTATACCATGTCAGTTCCCAATGACGTGGATAAGATCAGTGTAACACCCACCGTAGAGCAGGCGGATGCCACTATAAAGGCCGGGCTTTCCGGCTCACTGGCCAGCCTGGCCAGCGGTACTACCTCTCCGGAATATAATCTGGCAGTAGGTACGAATACGATCCAGGTAGCCGTAACGGCGCAGAACGGAGCAGTACGTACTTATAGTATAGTTGTCACCAGGATGGGTATACCGCCGCCAACCCCTATCAATTTTACTACAACAATGGCAAGGTTAGGCGTGAACCTTACCTGGGAGGCAGCTCCCGGTGCCAACCGGTATAAAATATACCGGGGAACCACCGCTGAAAACCTGACACTGCTGACTGCAACACCTGTTTCAGGCACCACCTATTCTGATAATACAGCACAGATCGGCACCACTTACTATTATGCTATTGTGGCCATGGAGGCTGCAGGTGCTGAAAGCCCGCAGGGAACTGCTGTTCCGGGCGCAAGGAATACGCCGCCGGTTGTTTCCAACCTGCAGACAACAGGCTTCTTCATGGTAGGAAAGCGACTTACAGCTGAATATGATTATTCCGATGTTGAAAACCACGGGAACGTGAGCACCTATCAGTGGTATCGCTCGAATACGGCCACAGGAACTGGCAAAGCTGCCATCAGCCAGGCTACCAGTAATAGCTATTCGATTACCGCAGCCGATCTTGGTAAATACCTGAGTGTGCGTGTTACACCCAATGATGGTATTTCTGCCGGTACTTTCAGGGAAAGCGGACTGATGTTGATACAGGAAGGCGCCCTGCCAGTGAAGCTCGCCGCTTTTACTGCAAAACAGGTGAATAGTGGCATCCAGCTGAACTGGCAGACGGCCACCGAGATCAATAGTTCATTCTTCTTGCTCCAGCGCAGCTCCGATGCCAGGAACTGGAAGGAGATCGCCAAACTAAATGCTGCTGGCGAAAGTAATTCGGTTATTCAATACGGTTATACTGACAGGACCCCTGCTTCCGGGCGCAATTTTTACAGGCTGATGATGGTGGACAGGGATGGTTATACAGAGTTCAGTGATATCGTCATCGCAGGCGCAAATGCCGTTCAGAAAGGTATTTCATTGTATCCCGTTCCTGCAGGGAGCTTTATCTTTGCAGAAGCCGGCAGCCAGGCAAAAGACCTGATCTTCGTTATTACCGATACTGACGGGAAAGAAGTGAAGAGAGGAAGGTTGATGAAACCTGTAGAGCAGATCAATATCAATGACCTGAAGAGCGGTGTATATTACTTTAAGGCAGCCAATAATAATGCGATCAAATTTGTAAAGCAATAAACGCATATACAACTAATGAGAAGGGCAGATACCACTGATGGTGTCTGCCCTTCTCATTTTCAGGTGAAAATATTATCTCATTTCGATTTTCAATTCAGCATGGATCTTGTTTTCCTTATTCTGCTTGTCGAAAAATGCTGTTTTCAGAATATAGGTAGCGCCCGTTTCCATGGGCTTGCCCGTATTCAGCGTGGCGGTCAGCCGCGTAGCTTCCTCCGGCTTGAACCCTTCCGTATTGCCGGCGAATGCATCGGCGATATTCAACATTTCTGTTCCTGCAGTATCTGTGAGCAAAATCTGGCAGCCGGGGTAAACCCTTCCATTTTTTTCTGTAAAGTTGGATACGCCCGAAGCTACCACCAGCAAGGTAGTGCCCATCGGAATTTTATTACTGGAGAGTTTGTTGCCGTTGCCATCCTCAAGCCATGCGTCTTCAACGCGGAAGCCATTGTATTGGGTGGTAAGCCCCGTGCTGAGGTCTTTTTTTACTCCTTTGCTGAAATTACAGGAACAACAGAAAACGAAAAGCATGGCAATGATGGATAAACGATTCATGTTGGTATTTTTTTGATTGAAGTTGTGTGGCGGGGAGGTGTATAAAAATAATGATTTTAGGGGTTGATTTTGTATTGTTTCTTAAATAAACAGGGGATTGCAGCGCCTGAAACTGCCTTTCAGCGCTTATTGCTTGGATTCACCAGTCTCATTTTGTAGTTTGTTCTCAAAATCCGGTATCTTGAAAAAACTACTCTCACTCCTGGGGCTATGCGCCTCTGTGTCCCTTGCCAGCGGTCAGACGCCGTCTGACACTTCCGGGAAGCTGATCCAGCAAAAAGAGAATATAATTACTGCCAGTACCATCATCAAGGTGGAGAACCTTGGCCTGAATATAAACAGCAATCTTGCGGAGCTGCGGCCCACCGTTTCTGCTGATGGAAAGCATCTTTTCTTCATCTGCCAGAACCATCCTGCCAATACAAAGTATGATGCCATTCCCAATTCACAGGATATCTGGTATGCGGAAAAGGACAGCACCGGCAAATGGAGCGAGGCCCGCCACCTGGGCCCACCTCTCAATACCATGCACTATAACGCTGTGTACTGGATCTCCCCTGACAATAACCGGATCCTGATCCGCGGCGCTTTCATGAATGGCGCTTACAATGGAAAAGGAGTGAGCCTTTGCAAGAGACAGGCAAATGGCAGATGGAGTGAACCACAGATGCTCTATATCCGCAATTACGAGAAATACGACAGAGGACCTCAATCCGGTGCTACCATGGCTCCTGACGGCAGAACCCTTCTCCTGTATATAGCCCCTGAAAAAGGAAATCCGAATAATGATATTTATGTGTGCTTTCTGCAGGATGATGGCAGCTGGAGCGAACCAAAGTCCCTGGGCAAAGTGATCAATCTGCCCGATTATGATGAGATGACGCCTTATGTTGCCGCAGATGGCATCACCATGTATTTCAGCAGTAACCGGCCCGGTGGGTTAGGAGACAATGATATCTGGATGAGTAAGCGCCTGGATAAGACCTGGCAGAAGTGGAGCGTTCCGGTAAATCTGGGAACTCCTATCAATACACCCGACTGGGATGCTTTCTTTACACTGGATGCCGGTGGTGAATATGCTTATCTCACTACCAGTCTTGAAACCTATGGTGAAACCGATATCGTGCAGGTAAAACTGCTGGAACGTGAGAAACCGGACCCCGTGGTACTGGTGAGCGGCAATGTATACAATGCTAAAACAAAGCAGCCCCTGAGTGCTTCGCTGCTGTATGAAACCCTGCCTGATGGCGCATTGGCCGGCAGTGGTGTTTCCGCGCCGGCAGATGGTGCGTTCAATATCGTATTGCCCTATGATAAGAACTACAGCATCCGCGCAACCGCCGATCATTTCTTTGCCATCTCGGAAAATCTGAACCTGGACTCTTTGGTGAAAGAAGGTTACAAAGTGATCCACAAAGATCTTTACCTGGTGCCTATCGAGATCGGGCAGGTAGTACGGTTGAACAATGTATTCTTCGATTTTGATAAATGGGACCTGAGACCGGAGTCCTATGTGGAGTTAAACCATGTAGTGAAATTATTGAAAGAGAATCCTGCTATAGAAATTGAAATGAGTGCGCATACAGACAGCAAAGGTTCGGATGAATATAATTACAAGCTGAGTGATAACCGTGCAAGATCAGTAAGGGAGTATATCATCTCTCAAGGTATTGCTGAAGCAAGGATCATCTCACAGGGTTATGGCGAAACCAAACCTGTTGCCACCAATGAAACAGATGATGGAAGGCAGTTGAACAGGAGGGTGGAATTCAAGATACTGAAGAACTGATCCGGGTCGATTAATTTTCACCACTTTCATATCCCATATCCGGCGGCAGTCCTTTCTGGTCTGCTGCTGTGGTAGCCAGAATATCGCACCGGTTATTGTAGGGATTATCCGCATGGCCTTTTACCCAGATGAATTTTATGTTATGAGGTCTGGCCAGTGCGTCGTAACGCATCCAGAGATCTTTGTTCTTTTTGCCGCCTTTGAAACCGGTGCGGATCCAGTTTCGGAGCCAGCCTTCCTGAACGGCTTTTACCACATATTGGGAGTCGGAGTAAATGGTGATGGTAAGGCCTGGTCTGTTGAGGGCTTCCAGTGCAGCGATCACGGCCATCAGTTCCATTCTGTTATTGGTGGTCTTTCTGAAGCCTGCAGATAATTCCTTTGCTTTCCCTCCCCACATGAGAATGGCGCCATAGCCACCGGGGCCTGGGTTTCCACGGGATGAGCCATCAGTATAAACGATCAGTTCTTTCGACATAATAATTACTTCCGTCAGTCTTTGAATAGCCGGATCTGCCGGTAAAATAATCAACAGATCCGGTTATTTCGAATGGCGGCAAATGTAATCAATTAAACCTGTATCACTCCTGTTTTGAATGGATCGATATTTGGATTGTTATTGGCTGCTGCAATGCCTTCAGCCAGCACGCGCCTGGTATTCAGCGGATCGATGATATCGTCTACCATCAACCTGGCAGCGGCGTAGTAAGCGGAGCTCTGTTCTTCATAACGCTCGCGGATCTTCTCCAGCAACGCTTTTTCTTCATCCGGTGTGAGCTCTTTGCCTTTTGATTTCAGGCTGTTGATCTGGCTCTGCAGTACTGTTTTGGCAGCCTGTTCTCCACCCATTGCGGCGAGTCTTGCATATGGCCAGGCATAGATCTGGCGTGGATCGTATGCTTTTCCGCACATGGCGTAATTGCCTGCGCCGTATGAGTTGCCGATATATACAGTGAATTTGGGGACCACTGAGTTAGCTACTGCATTCACCATTTTTGCTCCGTCTTTGATGATACCGGCATGTTCACTTCTGCTGCCAACCATGAAGCCGGTCACATCCTGCAGGAAAATGAGCGGGATCCTTTTCTGGTTGCAGTTCATCACAAATCGGGCCACCTTATCGGCACTGTCGTTATAGATCACGCCGCCCATCTGCATTTCTCCTTTGTGGTTTTTTACCATTTTGCGCTGATTGGCCACAATGCCAACTGCCCAGCCGTCAATGCGCGCATACCCGGTGAGGATAGTTTTGCCATAATCTTCTTTGAACTGTTCGAATGCTGAATTGTCCACGATCCTTTCAATGATATCGAGCATATCATATGGCTTGGTGGCGTCAGCCGGCATGATGCCGTACAGTTCGTTCGGATCTTTTTTAGGAGGGGCGGGAGCGATACGGTCGAAGCCCGCTTTGGGTGTATGTCCCAGTTTGCTGATCAGGCTTTTGATATAATCGAGACATTCTTCTTCTGATGCGAAGCGGTAATCCGCATTGCCGCTGATGGCGGTATGTGTAACGGAGCCACCGAGGGTGAGGATATCGATATCTTCTCCGATGGCCGCTTTTACCAGGTATGGACCTGCCAGGGCGATGGATGAATTATTGTCCACCATCAGCACCTCGTCGCTCATGAGTGGGAGATAGGCTCCGCCTGCCACGCAGGATCCCATCACTGCGGCGATCTGCGTGATGCCCATGGCGCTCATCTTTGCGTTGTTGCGGAAGATGCGGCCGAAATGTTCTTTATCGGGAAAGATCTCCGATTGCATCGGCAGGTAAACCCCGGCACTGTCTACCAGGTAGATGATGGGCAGGTTGTTTTCCATGGAGATTTCCTGCATGCGCAGGTTCTTCTTTCCGGTGATAGGGAACCAGGCGCCAGCCTTTACGGTCTGGTCGTTGGCTACGATCACGCATTGGCGGCCGCTTACATAACCAATACCGGCAACGGTGCCGCCGGAGGGGCATCCGCCTTCCTCTTTGTACATTTCCCATCCGCAAAGGGCTCCGATCTCGGTGAAGGGTGTGTCCGCATCACGCAGATACTCGATCCTTTCGCGGGCGGTCAGTTTTTTTCTTTCGTGTTGCTTTTCAATGGCTTTCTTCCCTCCGCCAAGGGAAACCTGCTCCCAGCGCTGCCTGAGCTGACTTACCGCCAGCTTCATAGCATCTTCGTTTTTGTTGAATTCCAGGTTCATCATATATCAATCGTTAATTAGAGAGGGGGAATAATATATTGCAAAATAAGGCATATTAACCAGAGCTGGAATACCGTTTTCCGGTAACTGTTTATGTCAATTTTGTTCCTATTTTTAAGGGGTATGTTCACCCGAAATAAAGCCCTTTTTACATTCATTCTGCTGGCGATTGTCATTAAGATCTTTTCCCTGTTCCCGGAAGCGGTGGAGCGATATTATTCCAATGGCATATATCCCGTGATCGGTAAGGTGCAGCGCGCCCTGTTCGGCTGGATCCCTTTCAGCGTGGGAGATATCTTCTATGCCGTGCTGGTATTGCTTTTACTGAATAAACTGGTGGTGCTGGTGAGAAAGTTGAGGAGGAAGGAAACACATAGGGGGTACTGGCTGGCCGGCCTGAAGCAATTCATATGGGTGGTAGTACTGGTCTATGTTTTCTTCAACGGCCTCTGGGCGCTCAATTATAACCGCCTGGGGATTGCAAAGCAACTGAATCTGCAGGTGAGCACCTATACACAGGAAGAACTGGTGGCAGTGATGGAAACCATTACAGAAAGACTGGAAACCCTGGATAGCTCTTCTTTGCTCACCCGGAATGATATCGGTAAAAAGAAATTGCTTTTCAGCAATGCCGTGAAGGCGTATGATTCACTGGCAGTTCATAATCAGAACTTCGATTATTCATTCAGGTCAGTGAAGCCTTCGATCTATAGTTATTTAGGCAATTACCTGGGCTTTACCGGGTATTACAATCCTTTTTCGGGAGAAGCGCAGGTTAATACTACGGTGCCATTGTTTATCCAGCCATTTACTGCCTGTCATGAAATAGGCCACCAGCTTGGTTATGCGAAAGAAAACGAAGCGAATTTCGCGGGTTACCTGGCTGCAAAGCATTCTTCGGATGCGGCTTTCCGTTATTCTGTATATTTTGATCTGTATACTTATAGCTGGTACTACTTATACAATATCGACTCTGCAAAAGCGAAGCAGTTCAGTGCGCGGTTACCGGTGATTGTGAAGAATGATTATAAGGAATTGAAAGAATTCAACCGGAAACATCGCAACCCGGTGGAGCGGGTGATAGATAAGTTGTATGGAGAGTATTTGAAGGCGAATCAACAGCCTTCTGGCAAACTGGCTTATAATGAGGTGATCGCGTGGCTGGTGGCTTATTACAAGAAGAATGGGAAGGACGCTATTTAGCTTCAATATTTAATCCGATGCCCTATTCACTTATTCATTGAATGATTACTCCTCCAATATGAAAAAAAAGACTGCAGAACATTTGAAAGACAATACTCCTTCTTTTATTGGAGTACTAGGAGATTATCTGAAAACCTTATTCAGTTTTGAAGGGAAGAAGGACCTGATAGATAATGCCTCCGGTTCATTAGGATTGCTTGTAAAACTGCTGGGTAAACCTGCCATAGATAATCATTTCGAGAAAGTTAAGGATAAGATGCTGGATGAGTATGGCTTCCATACATACATTCAATCTGCTTTCAGGCAAGCTGCCAGGTCTGTGCAATACCTGAAAGATTCAATGGTGGAGGATAAACCGTTGCAGGAAAGATTGATAGGGTTGCAGAAGGATTTCAATTTGCGGATACAGGAGTTGGAAAAGAAATTCACTTTATCAGTCTTTCAACCGAGATACCACCCGGCGATACAGATGATCAGGGAAATTGTGACAGATGCACTGATTGCTATGGAGCTGGATCAGGTGATGGTGAATGATTTCAGGAAACATTACAATGATGGGATTGAAGCTACTATTGCCGAAGTTTTCGGAGATAATTACGTGGCGCATAAGGAAAAGATAAAAAAGTATCTTTTTCAGGAAAACGAAACGAAGTTGTTGCTGGATATAATAGATAACAAAAAGATCGGGTTTGCAGAGAATGAGGATTTGAAATATGAAGAAACTTATGGGTATTGGTCTCCGCTGGGAAGTGGTTTTAAAAGAGAAAATAGAGTAGATGAGTTTGGTTTTTTTTATGTTAGCCTGGATGAAGATGGAAATGAGAGGCAGGAGCCAGAATTGAAAAAAGTAGAAGCTCTAATTGATGAGTATTTTTCTGTAGATCCGGATAATCATGTTGATAAAATTCTTTTTTTGATTGCTGATTTCGGGAAAGGGAAGTCTGTTTTTTTAAAAAAATATGCAGCTCAACTAGCTCAGTCTTATCTGAATACTGGAGATGGTTTGTTCCCGGTTTATTTTAATTTAAGGTCTTTTGCTAACTATAGGAGCGATACGCCAAACGGAGTGTTGGAAGATTTTTTGCTTACCAAATATGCGATAAGAATCAACTCTGATTATTTTAAACAGAAACGTTTCATGTTTCTCGTGGACTCTTTAGATGAAAGTTGCGACCTGACAAAAAGTGAGATTGAAAAAGTTATTAGTTCGGTAAAAAGGATCCAGAATCTTGATAAAGCTATCATTCGCAATAATAGGATCATTATCACTTCCAGGCCTTTCGATGATGTTTTAATTAATCAGGTGTATGCCAATAAGCCTTATGAGATAGTGCATGATAAAGTACGAAATAGTTATTTTGTGGCATTGTTCGGGTTTCAAAAGGAACAGTTTAATGATTGGATTAATTGTAGTCTGCTTAGTTATGCAACGACCGCAAATATAATCGATGATTCAAGTTTTGTTAGTAGTATATTGAATAGGATAAAAAATGAGCAAAATCCAGATGTATATGAGGTTTTACATAGTTCCGGTACTCTTAGTGAAAGTGAACTGCAAAGGCCCATATTTGCTTATATGATCTATCAATTGATCTTAAATAACATTGCAATAAATAGTATAGGAAAGGTTGGGATTTATTTGTCATTTCTAAACCTTCTTACAAAAGAGGCGAAATATGTAGATGATCCTGGTTATAAGAATAAGTTGCAGGACCAATTCGAAGCAAGGAACGTTTTGCATCATATTGCTGCTTTATGGGTTTACGAGAGAGAGAAAGGGAAGCAAGGGGTATTAAAGAAGGCAGATATTTGCCGGCTCATTGGAGGGTTTACCACCATCGAAAGTGATATAGAGGTTTTTGATGAATATCGCAGGAAAGGGTTTAGTGATATTCAGTTTCTTTCTCATTCATATTTTGGTGAAAATGATAACAGACTGCATTTTCAGCATCAGTCTTTTGCTGAAATACTACTGGCGGAGTATTATCTTAAGGTTTTTATTTGCTGCGCATTAGATCGTTCTCTGAACTTGAGCTTCGTTATTTCTATGTTGAAGATAGGAAGCCCAACAGAACAATGCATTGAATTCTTTGTGGAACTATTGTTGTTGTTGAAGGAGACCGTAGGTGAAAGCCCTTCACCGGAAGTAATAGAGAAAAGAAAACTCCTGACTCCGTTGTTGGCATCGATATCGATTGATGCATGTAATCGGCAACTCAACTCCCAGGCACTATATTATAAATGGTATGAGCTGGGGAAAATAAACTCGAATACACGTGATATTCCTCAGCAGTTGTTATTGAATTGGGTGATTGATCAACATGTTATTGATTCGATGGTTGATTTGTGCTTTATGATTGTTTCTAATAATGATAAGTATGTTTTGTCGCGATCAACGCAATTTACTCCTCTTATCAAAGAGGAAGTGACTATGCTTCATGAACAGCATTACAGTAATTCGATATGCATGGAAAAGCATCTGGCATTAATAGCAGGCAATAGATTGTTTAATACCAGAGAAGAATTTTTTGTAAGAAAATTCAGCTCTGATACAATTGTTGACTTGTTGAGAAGTGTTAATAAAAGCTGGTTAAAAAAGGAGTTCAAAGGGATAAAGATAGATGGTCAAAAGCATTCCGACTCCTGGATTTCTCAACGTGTCGCTGGAAATCTTGTGTTGAATGGGTTCGACTTCTCTGATGCGATATTTGATTTTGTCAATTTTTTGGATTGCGATTTTCGGCATTGCTTGTTCGATAATGCTTCACTTCAAAATGTTATTTTTGAACATTGCAGATTTTTTGATAATGATTTTGGTAAATCAAAATTTTATGGTAACGTAGATGTTTCTTCTGTCTTTTTTCTGCGTTTTGGTCAACTGCCACCAGCGATAAGCCTGGGTTTACGTAGTGTTGACCCGTCTTTTGAATTAATATTGCTTATTAATAATCAGGATGCTGTAGATGATTTTTTTGAAGAGGTAGGACCTTTTCTAAAACTTGGATTTAAGCAAAGAAGGTTACTTTCTGATGATGTTTTTTCAGCTATTCATTCCAATAATTCAAGAATTAAGGAAGCAATAATTAAGTATGTTATTTCAATTGAAAATGCTGCAAAGTTTGCATAGGGCTGTGCAATTAATTTAATCAGTATTTATAATTAAGCCTCGGAAAGATATTAATCCATCCGAGGCTTCCCTATATTCTAATTTATCCTAAAACTTATTCTTCCACATCATACTCTCCACCGGCCTGTCAGGCTGACCACTATACTTTGCATTCTTTTTCTGATTGTACTTGATCTCGATCTCTCCTTCAACAGGGAAGTAAATCAATTGCCCAACGGGCATGCCTTTATACACCTTCACCGGCTGCTTCACGGAAATCTCCAGTGTCCAGTGGCCACAGAAACCAACATCACCCTTACCAGCTGTAGCATGAATATCAATCCCCAGCCTTCCGGTAGAAGATTTTCCTTCTAAAAAAGGCACATGGGCATGCGTTTCTGTATATTCTTCGGTTACTCCCAGGTAGAAAATATGCGGATATAAAACAAAACCGTCATCAGGGATCTCGAATACCTCGATCTCATTGTGCTTTTTCGCATCCAGGATATGTTCCCGGTACGTAGCCAGGTGCCTGCCCAGATGTACATCATATGAGTTGCTGCCCAGGCATTGCCGGTCATAAGGCGTGATCTTGATTGTTCCTTTTTCAATTTCTTCCAGTATTCTCGTGTCCGACAGGATCATATTGGTATTTGTTTTGATGAATCAGCAAATAAGTCTTATATCTGCAATCTAAATGCTTAATTCTTACCGTGGGTTTGTTTTATCAACATAATATCAACGGGGGCACAAAAGTAGCAATTTGGCGCATTGAGGAGGACGAAAGTTTTTTCCTCCTGAAAGTTCCCCTGAAAGCAAATGTAACGCATCCTTACAAGCGTCTGCAGCACCTGGCCGGCCGCTATCTGCTGCCGGAGTTAGCCGGGGATTTCCCGCTCTCCGAGATACTCATTGCGGATACTAAGAAACCTTTTCTCGAGAACGAGCAATATCACTTTTCCATTTCCCATTGCGGAAATTTCGCCGCAGCTATTGTCAGCAGCACCGAAAGAGTGGGAGTGGACGTGGAACTGGTCACCCCCCGCATGTACACCATCGCCCATAAATTCCTGCACGAGTCCGAACAGGAGTACCTGGCAGAGTGGGAATACATGAGCAAGGTTCACCTGGAACTCATGACCATCCTATGGTGCGCCAAAGAGGCCATCTTCAAATGGTATGGCAAGGGCCAGCTGAGTTTCCGGGAAGATATGCGCCTTTGCGGACCCGTGGTATTCGGGAGCAGCGACTGGATAGAGCTTCCCTTCGAATTCCGTAAAAACGGGGTAGTGCCTGTGACCATCCGCGCCCGCATCTTCGATCCGCTGGTGATGGCCTATGTAAGCACCGATGAAACATTAAAAGTGTAAAGGATTTATAGTTCCTCTTCCGCTTCTTCCATGGTGTCGTCCAGCAGGTTTAGCTGGATATCTTCCATGCCGGAAATGCCTTCGATGGAACCTTTGATATGCGCCACATTCAGCAGTACTTTTTCCAGTTGTTTCTCCCGGGCCTTCCATAGTTTTTCCATAGCGTCCCTTTCTTTCTGTATGCTGATCCGCATGGCCAGGAAGCCTTCGCGGATGGCCTTCCATTGTTCTCCGAACTCATGGCTGGTGAGATAGTCGTAGAGCAGGTGCATCTTGTCGCCCCGGTTCTGCTGGCTTTTTACAGCCGTATACATTTTCAGGATGCCCTCCCGCAGCACATGGGTGAGCGCAGCCACCTCGGTATAGGAGCAAACCCAAACACCATCCATCAGTCCGAACACTTCCATCTGGTCAGGCATGGCCTGTGTTACCAGTACAGCCACATCAGCGGTGGTAGCACGCATGTCCGCCCTGAGCTTTTCGATCCAGCCTTTTTCAAAGTGTTTGGTGCGTTTGCTTTCGTAGATGATCCTTCCACATTCCTGTCCGAAATTATTGCGGACGGTCTGGATACAGTCTGCCCCGCGGATACCCTTGCCCACTTCCTGAACCATATCGAAAGGGAAGGCCAGGCGCAGCATTTCCTCCAGGGCCAGTTCCTGCACTTCTCCCTGCAGCTGCATGGAACCCTGTTCAGCTTTGCGCTTCATTTCATCGGCCAGCTTTTTCTGGTCATCCAGCTGCTTCAGCAGCTCTTTCTCCCGCATCTGGAATTCCGCTTCGCGGGATGAATGACGCTGCTCCTCGATCTTCCGGATCTCTTCAGCGAGTTTGCCTTTTTCTTCCACCAGCTTACGCTGGAGGGTCAGCTCCAGTTCAGCTTCTTTATCTTTCAGTTCCTGTGCCTGCTTGAGAAAGCCAATCTCTTTTTCGCGGGCGGCCCGTAGTTTCTCT
The DNA here is from genome assembly GCF_051955275.1 of Pseudobacter sp. Taxonomy (NCBI): domain Bacteria; kingdom Pseudomonadati; phylum Bacteroidota; class Chitinophagia; order Chitinophagales; family Chitinophagaceae; genus Pseudobacter; species Pseudobacter sp. The sequence goes on from NZ_JBQCGW010000171.1 coordinate 65,961, forward strand.
TCATTGTCTTTATTGTTTTCCTCCAGCATTCGAAGTTTGTGCTCGAAGTCGGCACTTATATTTTTACGGAGGTCCTGCTCCAGGCTTTGCTGAAGTTTGAGTTTCTCGGCTTCAAAATAACGTGCAGCGGCCTGTTTTTCCAGTTCAGCTTCGCGCTGCCATTCTTTTTCTCTCAACTGAAATTCCTTTTCGCGGTCTTTCTCTTTTTGCTGAAACTCGTCTTCTTTTTTCGCAAATTCTTCTTCTTTCTTCTTGACGAAGTCTTTCATTTTGTCTCTCAGTTCTTTCTTCACATCCTCTGAAAGAGCGTCGGAAATAGCGAACTCATGTCCACAATTCGGGCATTTGATATCTGCAGCCATCCACCTTCAATTTTTTGCAATTTAGGAAAGATGCTGCGGTTAAAAATGGCATGGGGAAAACACCTGAACAAACTTGATATAATTCTCTTATCTTTACTGCGTTCATTTCCTCCCCGTTCAATCCCCATTCATTTTACTATTTCATTTCTGGTTAAGCTCCGCTTATGTTCAGTATTTACGCTGTTAAATACTGGTAATTCCTGTTTTATTTAAAATCTCAATACATCACTATGGATCCACTCATGTCTGTGATCACGCCCTTTGCTGCCAACTTTGCTCCCAAGGGATGGGCATTGTGTAACGGGCAGATTTTACCCATTGCAACCAATCAGGCTTTGTTTTCCTTGTTAGGAACTACTTATGGAGGGAATGGAACTACCAACTTTGCACTCCCGAATCTGCAGGGCCGCGTGGCCATCGGTGAAGGGCAGGGTCCGGGACTGGCCAATTACACGCTGGGCCAGGCAGCAGGCGCTACTCAAACCACTTTACTGTCCAATAATCTTCCGAATCATATTCACCCTGTGGGAGTGGTTTCGGCCAGTCTCGAATGCGATGGCAGTGCAGCAACCGAGCAATTCCCCGACGGCTTTTACATTGCCGGTGTGAACAATGCCTACAGGGCCAGTCCGGTAACGGGGATCGCGCTTCAGACTCCAACCTATTCCGTGGTGGTAGGCAGTACGGGAAACAATCAGCCCATTCCCCTGATGCCTCCATACACCGTACTGAACTTCATCATTGCTCTTTCAGGAATATTTCCATCACGCAGTTAAAATCAAATTCTATGTTTGAATCAACACCTTATGTTGGCGCCATTACTGTTTTTGCCGGCACATTTGCCCCTGTGGGCTGGCTGCCGTGCGACGGCAGGCTGGTGTCAATTGCAGAATACGACGTATTGTTCAACCTGATCGGCACCACTTACGGTGGAGACGGAATAAACACTTTTGCGCTGCCCGATCTTCAGTCGAGGGTGGCATTGCACCAGGGCACGCTTGCCGGCGGAGGAACTTTTGTGATCGGCGAAATGTCAGGTACCGAAACCATTACCATCACTACGCAACAGATGCCGGCGCATGCTCACCAGCCTGGCGCTGTAACGGGTGCCCCGCCCGCCTCTAATGTGGCCGGCAACCTGAATACGCCAACAGGTAATGTACCTGCACTCGCCCCGCAAAACCTTTACAATGCTTCAGCTGACGGATTCGGAATGAGCCCGGCAGTTGTGGGGTCCGGTACCACGGGAGCCGCTGGCAACAGTCAGCCGACTGATATCATTTCGCCTTACCTGACCATGAAATATATCATTTCCATGTTCGGGATCTATCCTACGCAGTCATAAAAACATTACTAACGGTTACAAATAACTGATATGAGTTACGTTGCATTAGTCACTCCCATTGCCTGCAATTTTGCCCCACAGGGATGGGCATTGTGTCATGGGCAGATATTGCCGATCTCACAATTTACGGCTCTCTTTTCGCTGCTCGGTACCAATTACGGCGGTGATGGAAAATCTACATTTGCATTGCCTGATCTGCGTGGCCGCGCTATCGTGGGCGATGGACAGGGGCCCGGGCTATCGCCCTATAATATCGGACAGTCCGGAGGTACGGAAGCAACAACCCTTAATACCACTCAGATCCCGGCGCATAATCACACGCTTACGGTAAGTGCCACGCTGGGCTGCGCTGCTTCAAATGGTAACAGCACCAATCCGAACAATGCTGTATATGCTCCTTTGAGCAGCGGTAGTAATGCCTTCAGCAGTTCCGGTTCGCAAAGAATGCAGGCCTATAATGTAAATGTAAATACAGCCCCTGCAGGTGCTGGGCTACCGTTCAGCAACAGAAATCCATACCTGACACTTACTTATATTATTTGTCTGCAAGGGATATTTCCACAGAGACCATAAACTATGCGCAGAACAATCGGACTATTATTACCCAGATCAACCGAATACCCCACCATGGGTTTCGATATGCTTGCCGGCCTCAAAGCCGGCCTGGCTTTGCTGGGATCGGAGGAATACCGCTTCGTTACAGAAAATACCGGCTTTGGTGAGAATGCTGTACATAATTATACCTGCGCAGAAAAGATGATCCTGCAGGAAGATGCCGATGTGATCATCTGTTACAGCCAGTTCCTGAATGCAGAACCACTGTATCCTTTGGCAACTTCATCTGGCAAGACCTTCATCTTTCTGGACCCGGGCATGCAGTTGATGACCGTTCCGCAACATGAGCGCTGCTTCCATATCTCTCTTCAGGGTGTACATGCCTGTTCGGTTGCAGGAGCAAGAGCGGCTGCCGGGAACAGGAACGTACTCATCGCCACCAGCTTCTATGATGGCGGGTACCGTGGCCCATGGGGCTGCCACGAGAGCATCATGCAGGCAGGTGGAAAGGTCTGCGGCAATTATGTGAGCGGTTATATAAAATCGGAATTTTCCATTCAGCAATACCTGCACCTGCTGCAAAACTCAGGCGCCGAAGGTGTGGCTGCCTGCTTCAGTACTTACCTGGCTGAGCTCTTCTTCGATGCATTGAAAAATGCCGGCGCCAATGCCACTTCATTGCCTTTTTACTGTTCACCTTTCATGGCAGAGGAAGCCTTATTGAAGAAATGTGATTATCCCGGTGGAACTTTTCATGCTGTGATACCCTGGCATTCATCTCTTGAAAATCAGCAGCAGCAACAGTTTGCAGTAGCTATGAAAAATACGGATAAAGAACCGAATCTCTTTTCCCTGCTGGGATGGGAAGCTGCCATCCTGCTTGAACAGATTTTTACAAAAGGTGCAGCATCATTGAAAGGATGGGCGTATGAAAGCCCCCGTGGCACGGTGAGTATCCATCCGGATACACATCATACCTGCGCTCCTGTTTATTATGGAATGATCCTGCCAGATGAAAATGGAAAGTGCAGATGGCAGTATCAGGAAACCATTACTATAGATTCGGATACTCATACCCGTTACCTGGTGGCTGGGCAGGACCATGTGCAATCCGGATGGAAGAATAATTATTTCTGTATATGACACTCCGGATAGCCATAATTTGTAAGGATCGGATCTGTTTGCCCGCAGTGAACTGGCTGACCGGGTCAGGGTTCACGGTAGCCGTAGGTATGCCTGCAGACGGCCATGAGATACGTCAGGTAGTAGCGTTGCAATGCATGCGGCTTTCAATTCCATTCCAGGTATTTCAGAAAGAAAACCTGGAAGCGGATATGAAGGAATGGATACTTAAATACCGGCCGGACATTGTGCTGGTTAAAACATTTCCCTGGCTGATCCCGTCAGGGATCCTCGGTCTTCCGCCGAAGGGGTTCATCAATTTCCATTATGCACCACTGCCGGAATTTCGCGGTCCCAATCCTTTGTTCTGGATGATCCGTCATCAGATCCGGGATGGAGGCGTGAGCGTCCACCAGATGGATGAATGCTTTGATTCAGGTCCTTTATTATTGCAGCAACCGGTTTCTGTAAACCCTGATTTCACCTATGGTATGCTGGTCAGCCAGCTGGCTTTTGTTGGTCTGCAACTTTGCCAGGCTTTGCTGCAAGCCATGGTTAACGGAATTGACCTGCCACCTGTAACGCAGGAAGGGCAGCTGAAATGGTATCGCCGTCCTCTGGCAACAGACCTGATAATACATTGGGAGCAGATGACTGCACCGGAGATCCGTGCACTCTGCCTGGCCTGCAATCCATGGAACAAGGGAGCGGCCACTTCCTGGAAGGGTTGGCTGTTCGGCCTCACCGATGTTAGTTTACTGATCGATCATCATAATACACACGTACAGGCTCCACTTCCCGGTACCGTGCTTCATGCGGATGCGCAGAACGGTCTACTGGTATCATGCCTGCATAACCAGCTTCTGAAGGTCAATGTGATCTACAGCGAAGAAGGTTTCTTCCCCGGTCATCAACTCGCTTCATTCGGAATCAAGCCCGGAGACCGGCTGGGTAATTACACGTCAATGTCACCTGTTTCATCTCCTCCTGAAACCTATTCCACATCAACCTTATATCAATCATAAAAAAAGTGCAATGACAAATCATTTACTTCGAAAAATTAACGGCAATTACTTACTGCTGATCACAATGATATTGGGAACATGCGTAGAGTTGCAGGCGCAGCAAAGATGGACGAGTGTGGTCCAGGCAGGAGGAAGCGGTGGCGCGGAAACCGGAAGAGGTGTTTGTACAGATAATTCCGGCAATGTCTATTACATTGGTACATTCAGCGGCTCCAATATCGATTTCCAGCCGGGAGCTGGCTCAACGCTGTTATCGTCTTCCGGTATCCAGGATATCTTCATTACAAAATATGATGCCAGTGGAAATTTTCAGTGGGCCGTAAAGGCAGGTGGTACCAGTCAGGACCAGGGCATAGGCATTGCCGCTGACGGCACCAATGTGTACATCGCCGGGTCATTTACCGGTAGCGCTGTTTTCGGTGGACTGGGCAGCAGGTCTGCAACCGGTGCCTCCGGTACGGATGCTTTTGTAGCAGCACTGGATGCCAGCAATGGTAATTTTATATGGGTGCAGGTATTCGGCGCTTCAGCAGTGGGTGGTGATGCGGCCCATGGCGTTTGCGTGGATGGTGCCGGTGGATTGTATGTAAGCGGTACATTCAATGGCAGCGCTACCATTGCGGGGGTGCCTCTTACAGCTACCGGTGGTTCAGGTGGAGATCTGTTTGTGGCAAAGTTCACTGCCGCTACGGGTGCAGGTGTTTGGGCAGTGAAAGGCGGTTCCACTGCTTCCGGGGATAACGGTACCGGATCAGCGATCTGTTATCATCCCGGTCTTCATGAACTGATAGTAGGAGGCTCTTTTAATGGATCCAATGCCATATATGGAGCTTTCGGTCTTACGAATACAGGTAATAACGATGCAGTACTGCTGGAACTGGATGCGAATGACGGCACCTTTCTGGCGGCCCATGGTTTCGGTGGCTCAACTGCCGGAGATGATGATATCGTTTCTGTTTGTTACGATCCATTGAGTGAGGACGTTTTCTTTACAGGTTTTTATACGGGAAATATAACATTCACGGGGAATCCGCAACTGACCAGTGCCGGACTGGGAGATATACTGGCAGGCAGGTACAGTCCCGACAATAACACATTCCTGTGGTCAGCCAGTGCGGGAAGTTCGGGGGAAGACCGTGGATACGGCATCGCCAGCAATGGAAGGGGAAGCGTGTACATAGCCGGTTATTACAGCGCAGCCATGAGCTTTGGCAGTACCAGCCTGATGGCAGCAACAGCTGCTCCTGAAATACTGGTTGGCAGCTTTGCTGTGGCAGATGGCGCCAAACAGTGGGCGCTGAGCGGTTCGGGAAATGATGCCTCACTTGCCGACCAGGCCAGGAGCATTGCTGTGAATACTTCCACGGGAAGGATTGCGGTGACCGGACAGTTCGGCGCACTGGCAACATTCAGCTCTTTTAGCTTTACATCAGCAGGGAGTGTAGACATCTTTATGGGCAATGTAGCGGCAGCCCTGATGGCAAACGTTACCAATACGCCACCCGATTGCGAGGTGGGCTGTAACGGAACAGCCACGGCTACTGTATCCGGAGGCGTACTGCCGATCTCTTATTCCTGGAGCGGTGGCGGTGGATCAGCAGCTACTGCTTCCAATCTTTGTCCGGGTAACTACACCGTCACCATCACTGACGCTATCGGACAGGTGCTGAATCCCGGCACCACTATTACATTCCCCGCAGTCAGCATCGCCAACGAAGATGGAGCAACTACCACATCCATCATAAACAGCAGCAATCATATCATTGCCAATTCTGCCTGCCGCCTCATTGCAACGGTAGAGCCCAATGGCGTCAATCCGGTCAACGGGCTGGTAAGCGCTTTCGTGAAGTTTGAGACTTCCGTACCGGTACATCCTGCAATTACCGGTGATCCTTATGTTCAAAGGCATTACCAGATAACACCAGTTTCAGGAGCATCAACCGCCACGGCAAGGGTGACCCTTTATTTCACGCAGGCGGAATTTGATGCCTTCAATGCTCACCCGGGATCGATCCGTGACCTGCCGGGTAACAGTGGTGATGCCGCTGGCAAGGCCAATGTACGCATCGGTAAATACCCGGGTAATTCAAGTGATGGCTCAGGATTACCGGCAACATATACCGGACCGGTGGAGGTAATCGACCCGGCTGATGTGGACATTGTTTTCAATGGGACAGAGAACCGCTGGGAGATCAGCTTCAATGTGTCTGGCTTCAGCGGATTTGTACTGCAAACCAATTCAGCTCCGCTGCCCGTGACCTGGCTGGAAGTTTCGCTGTTCACTGATGCGCTGAAACATGCACAGCTCAAATGGAAGGTGCAGGAATCCGGTGTGGCCGGTTATGAAGTGGAAAGCTCTGTGGATGGCGGTGCATTCACTTCCATTGCCACTATTCCTTCAAAAGGTGATGGAGAACATGCTTATACATATTCGGATCCGGCATCGTATATGGGTAAGGTTTATTACAGGATCAGACAAACGGATAAAGACGGCCGGTCCACTTATAGTCAGATCATGATCCTGAACAACCAGTCGGGTGGAGGTACCGTTACTGCCTATCCGAACCCTACAAATGGAATGGTTAGGTTGAATGTAACGGACAGGAGTGTGATGAATACGGTAGCCAGGTTGTATAACAGCGATGGGCGTGAGTTACAGCAGATCTATATCAGGCAGACCGTTACTCCGGTTTCGCTTACAGGATATGCAAAAGGCACTTATTTCCTGCGGTTGAGCAATGGACAATCCCTGAGACTGATCAGGAAGTAATATTAATTAATAATGTAAAGTCATGGTGCTGGGAACGACTCAGTACCGTGACTTTTTTTATTTCTAAAGGTTTCCATGTATTTAAACTTCTTAGTCAATTCTGATATGAATAAAAATGAATATTTTTATGCCTCTTTTAGCCTCATCCTTTGATTGTTTGTTAACCTAAAACATTTTATCTCATCCTTTCTCAATGGAAAACCTAGTAAATGAGCAGGAGATCTTAAATCGGGTGGCGGCGGATGACAGGGATGCGTTCAGACGGGTATATAACCACTATTATGCGGCAGTACAACAGTACGTGCTGTTATTTTCATTTGATCTTTCCATGCAGGATGAGCTCACTCAGGATGTTTTTGTTCGTGTTTGGGAAAAGAGGCATAAACTTACCAATGTTGATTCCTTCGAGAACTATCTCTTCAAAATAACCAAGAACCAGGTATTGAATTATATCCGTGGCTGCCGGGTGCAACAGCGGATCAAAGAGGCACAGCAATTGTCCAACGAGCCTGTAACCGAGGATACGGACCATAAAGTACAGCTAAGTCAATACTACCGGATGGCCACAGATGCCATCGAGCAACTGCCGGCGGGCCGGAAACAGGTATTGAAAATGAGTATCGATGAAGGGCTTACCCTGGATGAGATCGCTGAAAAGCTCGGGATCTCCAAATCAGGGGTAAAGAACCAGCTTTATGCGGGAATCGCCCATGTCCGCCAGTACCTGGAACGCAATGGAGGCGTTTCTACCATGTTATATGTATTCCTGTCACTGCTTGATCAATAATTTTTTTCTTCCCGGAAATGCAGTCCGGATAAGGGATTCTAAGTTTTTTCAAAAAAAAACTGAAATTTTTCAAACCTGGAGGTGTCCTTTCCTGATTACCCCGTGTCTTTATATATGATGAATATCCAAGAAGCACGGACATTTGTTGCCAGGTTTGCAGAAGGCAACTACTCAAGGGAGGACCACCAGTCTTTCCGTGAATGGATGAGCCGGGCTCCTTTGGATCATGTTGGTTCACTTATGAGTGAATATGAAACCCTGTTAAAAAGGGTTGTATTTGCAAGTAATCCTCCTACTTTATGGGCTGATTCGCTGGAAAACAAGCTTGATGGCTTGAGTAAAGGCAAAGTGGTAGCAATGCCGGGCAGAAAGCGCAATATGGTGGTTGGCTGGGCAGCTGCTGCTGTGGTGGTTCTCGGAACAGGTATCTATTTGATGCTGAATAAAGGAGAGAGCGTAACTGCTCCTGTTTCTGAGACTGCAGGTATAGTTGAAAACGCTATCCTCCCGGGTACTGATAAAGCTGTTCTTCGCCTGGCGGATGGCCGTGATGTTCAGCTCAATGGAACAGTTGACGGACTGGTTGCAGAAGAAGGTGGTTCCTCCATCAGAAAGATCAATGCCAGCACCCTGGTTTATGAGCCAATGGCCGATACACAAGGGGCTGAAGTATATAATACAATTACCACTCCCAAAGGTGGTCAGTACCAGGTGATCCTGCCTGATCAGACGAAGATCTGGCTCAATGCAGGTTCAAGTATCCGGTTCCCGGTAGCTTTTACCGGTAAAGAACGCAGGGTAGCCATCACTGGTGAAGTGTATTTTGAAGTGGCAAAGAATCCCAAAATGCCTTTCAAAGCGGTGATTGCTTCTGAGCTGACTTCCGGAGGTGTTACCAAGGGAAGGGGAGAAGTGGAAGTTGTTGGAACACATTTCAATATCATGGCTTATCCCAATGAGCCAACCATACAAACCACCTTGCTGAAAGGGTCTGTGAAAGTGGTGAGCGACAAGCTCTCCAGGATTCTGAAACCCGGTCAGCAGGCAAAGATCACTGATTTTCCGGTTTCTTCTGATGTGCTTACCGTTCAGGATATTCCGAATGCGGAAAATCTGGTGGCCTGGAAAGATGGTTTCTTCCCCGGAGCTTCAGTGGATGTGATGATGCGCCAGGTGGCAAGATGGTATGATGTTGAACTTGAATTCGAAGGAAAGACTCCAGATATAAAATTCGAGGGTCAGTTACCCAGATCTGCAAACATCGAAGATGTGCTGAAGATCCTGGATGCTAACGGGATACATACAGTGCTCGACAAAGTAAAAAGGAAAATAGTTGTAAAACCATAGTTCTCAACAAAATAAGCATCAATAAAAGTTGTTGTCTATTTGAAACTCATTTTCCATTAATCATTAAGCCCATCCTAGTGCTGCTTTTTTCGGAAAATAAGAAGCGGCGGAAGCTACTTACTGCGACCTTAGGCTATATTTGCTAAGGGTTCGCAGTTTGTAGCTTTTATACTATTGTGAAGGAATCGCGGGAGGCCCGGCTATCAAGTCAATTTCCGCGTAGTAGTGTAAAGTAAATTCCTTTCATTCAGTTACACGAAAACAGTAACCTTCTACCAGGATGTGGAAAACCTTTAAGACAACTGCTTTTTTACTGATCGTTTGCTTGTTCCATGGTGTGGAGGCTGACGCGCAGATAAACCTGTCTTATGATAACACTCCGGTAAAGAAGGTTTTTGAATCCATCAGAAAGCAATCCAACTACAGTTTTTATTTCCAAAACACAGTATTCGACGGAACTGAACGTGTAACCATCAAGGTTGACAATGTTACTGTTCAAACGGCCCTGGATCTGATCAAACAGCAGCTTCCCATTGACTTTGTAATAGCAGGCAACATCATCACCGTTTTAAGAACTCAACCCCGGCCACCGCCTCCGGCGCCACAGGCGCCAGCTCCGGTTATGCAGCTCCGTGGGATGGTAACCGATGAACAGAATGAACCGCTTAACGGCGCCACCATCTATTTGAAACGGCTGCCCATGTCCGTTGCCACCAATATCGATGGCAGGTTTACCTTACCCGGTGTAAGGCCGGGAGATTCAATTGTTATTACCAATGTGGGGTACGATAAACAGGAGATGGTGGTGGATGAAAACCTGAAATTAAATGTAAAGCTGGTAGCCAGGGCAAATGACCTGAAGGATGTATCTATTACAACCGGTATCAGCAGGAATGCCGGAAGAAGGGTCACAGGTGCTTTTTCAGTTGTGGATGCAAAACTGTATAATCGCGGAGCTGGTGTAAGCTTGATCGACAGGTTGGAGAGTGTGACGCCGGGTTTGCTGGTGAATAAGAATATTGTAAGTGGTGTAAATCAGTCTGAGATCAGTATCAGAGGAAGGGCCACTATTTATGCCAATGCAGAGCCGCTGATTGTGCTGGATAATTTTCCGTACAATGGAACATTGAGCAGCATCAACCCGAATGACGTGGAGAAAGTGACTGTATTGAAAGACCCGGCATCTGCAGGTATCTGGGGCGCTTATTCAGGTAATGGAGTTATAGTGGTTACAACCAAAAAAGGAAAGTACAATCAGGCATTGAAGACTTCCTTCTTTGCGAATCTTACTTATTCGGGTAAGCCTGATCTGTATTATCTTCCTATGTTGGGCTCATCTTCCAGGATCGATTTTGAAACTGATCTTTTTAACAGAGGCCATTACCGTTTCATGGAAACCAATACTGCCCGCCCGTTATTGTCTCCGCTTATTGAATTGCTGATCAAAAGAAGAGATGGAAAGATTGGTATGGCGGAAGCAGACGAACAAATAGAAAAATACCGGAATACCGATATACGCAATGACCTGGAGAAATATGTGTATGAAGATGTGCTCCTGCAGCAATATGGGATCAACTTGCGCGGCGGCGGTCCCAAAAATAATTTCTACTTTTCTGCAGGCCTCGATAACCAGCCTTTCAATATTCTGAATACCGGATTCAAACGCTTCACCCTTACCGGCAATAATACTTACCTGTTACTCGATAAACGACTTGAGATAAATACAGGTTTGATGTTCACATACAGCAGGATGATCACAAAACCAAGATGGCAGGAAGGATTGATCTATCCCTATACTCCATTGCAGGATGAACAAGGCAATGCTGCTGTTGTTCCATTCGGATACAGGCAGGCTTATAAAGATACTGCTGGTCATGGCGTATTGCTCGACTGGAACCTAAGGCCATTGGATGAAGTAAGGATGAATGGTGTAAGAAATGATGTGAACAGTTACAGGGTAGATCTGGGACTGAAATATAAAATCCTGAAAGGACTGAATGTAAATGTACTTTATCAGTATGTAAAGGATCTATCCGAAAACTATGATTACAGAAGTCAGGAAACTTATTATACCAGGAACCTGATCAATTTATATACGAGGATAGGAACAAGAGGAGAAGTCATCAGGCCTGTACCGCTGGGAGGCATTCTTGATTTTTCCAGTTTGTCTAAGAACTCCCACAATTTTCGAGGTCAGCTGGAATACAGAAAATCCTTAGGCGACCATGAATTGTCTGCAGTTGTTGGAACAGATATCCGTACTGTTAACGGTCAGACCAGGCAATACCGTGAATATGGATATAACGAACAGAACCAGTCAAGTAAGCAGGTAGATCTTGAAAGTGATTTTCCGTATTATCATTTTCCCTTCCAGGTAGCTAAGATTCCTTATCCATATACAAATCCACACAGGAAAACATCCTTCAATTTCTTTTCAGCATATACAAACCTGCTCTATACTTATAATCATAAGTACAATGTATCGCTGAGCCTTAGAGAGGATGAATCCAATCTCTTCGGAGTAAAAACAAACCAGAAAGGTGTTCCGCTCTGGACCGCAGGCCTCAGCTGGAATATTAACAAAGAGAAATTTTATAACCTGAACTGGTTGCCCGAGCTGAAGCTGAGGTTGGCCAATGGAATCAACGGAAATGTGGATCAGACTGTTTCTGCATATACAGTTGCCACCAGGGATGGAAGGAATCAGTATGGAAGTGCAACAGCCTCGATTCTGAATGCACCTAATCCCTCATTGCGATGGGAAAGGGTATATATGATCAACGCGGGCGCAGATTTTGGTTTCAGGGATGGAGTTGTTTCAGGCAGTTTGGATTTTTTTATCAGAAGAGCGACTGATCTTATCGGCATAAATCCCATTGATCCTACAACTGGTGTAGAACTTTTTAAGGGCAATACCGCTGCCATGAAGGGAAAAGGAATCGATCTGGTGTTGAATGCAAAATTGATTCGCAGGAAATTCAGCTGGAATACCAGCGTGTTGGCCAGCTATAACCTGGATAAAGTATCTGATTATGATGAAGAAAAGGGAACTATTGGTTATTTTCTTGATGGCTTCCGGATATCTCCGCTTTCCGGAAACCCTCTTTATTCCATTTATGCATTCAAATGGATGGGATTGGATCCTGTAAATGGCGACCCTCTTGGTTTCCTGAACGGGCAAAAGAGTAAAGAATATAGTAAGATCATAAATTCAACTGACTTTTCTGATCTGAAATACATGGGATCTTCCATGCCGGTTGTTTTTGGAAGCCTGATCAATTCATTCAGCTATAAGAATCTGGAACTGTCTTGTATTGTGACTTATAAACTTGGTTATTTTTTCAGAAAGCCCTCTGTGTATTATTTTGAAATGATTTCTGGTTATAGTCTGGGTCATGCTGATTATGATAAGCGATGGAAGGCTAGTGGCGATGAAGAGCATACTTATGTTCCTTCATTCAAATATCCGTCTGATTTTATCCGTGATAATTTTTACACGAACTCAGAAGTACTGGTTGAGCGGGCCGATCATATACGATTGAAAGATGTACGGTTGGCGTACATGTTCAACAAGCAGGAAAAGGGAAAAATGCCGGCAGTACATGCAGAATTGTTCCTGCATGTAAATAATGTAGGCTTGATCTGGAAAGCAAACAAGCAGGGAATTGATCCGGATTTTATCAATGCAGTTCCTGTTGCGCGTAGTTATACATTAGGCTTAAAACTGGACTTGTAATTTCTATTAAACAGCATCAGTATGTTTACTGCTTATCGTTGTTTGTTATTGTGTATTCTTGGTTCCATGACCTTGCTGTCTTGTGGAGTCAAAAAGGAGTTTCTGGATGAGAAACCCAGTTCCGATGTTTTCATTCCTACTACGATCGATGACCTGCGTGCCTTGCTGGACAATGATGTTTACAATAATGAAATGACGGAGCTGGGAACTTTATCTGCAGACGAATATTACTTTATGCCAGGTTTCTGGGAATCCTTAGGCGCTAAGGAGCGTAATTGTTATATATGGTCTTCCGATATATTTGAAGGGCAGGGAAGGATCCGTGATTATAACCTGCCCTATAAACAGGTGTTCTATGCTAATGTTGTATTGGAGGAGCTGGCAAAGAATTCAGTACCCAATGCCAGTCAGACTGATATTGAAGAAGTAAAAGGTACTGCGCTTTTCATTCGTGGGTTAGCTTTCTTTAATGTTGCACAGCAATTCGCAGGAATATATGATGAAAGTAGCTCAGGCAGTGATCCTGGAATTTCAATCAGGTTAGTTCCGGATGTGGATGAAAGGGCAACCAGATCAACTTTAAAGGCGTCATATGACCAGATTTTTGAAGACCTGAATCAGGCTGTAAAATTATTACCTGATTCCGTTCCGGTATTGTTGCGTAACAGACCCAGTAAGCCTGCTGCCTTTGCATTATTGGCCAGGATCTATCTGAGCATGCGCAACTATCAGAAAGCTCACCAGTTTGCCGACAGCAGTCTTAAATATTACAGTAAGTTGATTGACTATGATTCAATAAACCCCAATGCATTTCTTCCATTTTCTCCTCAGAATAATGAGACTTTATACCAGGGCAGACTGAATACACTATCTGCCGTAGTAAACGGAGTCAATACGCCAGCCTGTGTAATTGATTCTAATCTCTTCAAATCTTATGACGCAAATGATCTTCGCAGGTCCATTTATTTTATCAGGAATACGGAGGGACTTCCTTGTATGAAAGGGGGTTATTCCGGCACTATTTTGACTTTCGGCGGCCTGGCGGTAGATGAAGTAATTATGATCAGGGCTGAATGCCTGGCCCGCGCTAACAAAGTGAATGATGCAATGAATGCATTGAACGGTCTGATCCGTCTCAGGTATATAAAAAACACATACGTTAACAAAGTTGCTCTCACTGCTGAACAGGCACTTAAAATAATTCTTGAAGAGAGAAAGAAGGAACTGGTATTCCGAGGAGTCAGGTGGACTGATCTCAAGAGATTGAACAGGGAAGGAGCAGCAATCAGGCTAACGAGGGTGCTCAATGGAGTAACATACCGGTTAGAACCTAATGATCCGAAATATATCCTGCCTATTCCTCCGGATGTGATCGCATTAACAGGAATGGCTCAGAATCAGCGTTGATATTTCCTCTTCACTTCGATTAATACAATCAGGTTTTCTGATTACCAAATGTTTTAATGGTATTAAATGCAAGTCCCCCCGAAGAAGCGGGGGGACTGTACTAATCAAATACCATTAACCATTAAACCTTATCCTATGAAAACATGAATTTAGGATATTTTGCAATAAACCAAAAATTTTGTGGTGGAAACGCCGGAAGTAATCATCATCCTTTGAATTCCTGATACATGGCGTAGGTTTGTTTTATTTGCATTCGTCAATATTTCCAGGTAGCCCAGAAAAAAAAGACACCAGGGTAACTGGTGTCTTGAAATTATTGAAGGAGATAATTAATAGTAAAGAGGCATGAAGCAGCCTTGCTGGCAGGGAGCAAATTGTTCTGAACCATTGATCTGGTAGTAAGTACAATTATTATAGGGGGCATATTCGCAGGTATAGTCAATGCCCAGCCTGCCTGCCGGAATATAATAATAGCCCCAGGGCGTACTCATCCTGAAGAATTGCTGTTGTTGCGCGCACCAGGGTTCCCGGGAGCTCGCTATTGCCGCCGTAACCGAAACGGTTACAGCTAAAAAGAAGAAAATATACTTTGCCTTTTTCATAGAATATTGTTTGAAATAAATGCAAGAAGGGAAGATAGTGAATAAGCAATGTAACAGAGATGCTATTCTGTGGCATTTCATTTACAGAAAACAAAAAGCTGCTCTGAGCCAGAGCAGCTTTATATCTTGATGCGGAAAATTAAAATCTAGGGAGTGATAGGGCTATAAGTACCTGTTCTGCAGGCTTCCCAACCATTAGGTGTTAAGATAAACGTACAGGATGTAGTAATAGCCCCGTTGCAATAATAGTTTACACCATATTGACCGGTAGCTACATAAACGCCTTCAGCCTGTCTGTAATACTGCTGCTGATTATAGCAGTCGAACTTCTTCTTTGCTGCAAATGCGCCTGTAACGGCTGTAATGATGACCACCGCCAGCAGTATCATTTTCATTTTTTTCATAAAATTGTTTTGAGTTTTTAATTAAAGTTAAAGTACCTGCATATTGAGCCTAACCTGGATCCTGGCCGCAGGCTTTAGCCAGTACCAGATATCCGGATATAATTTTACCTGATCCCGGCAAACTGAAACTGCCGGAAAAAGGATGGTTTACAATCAATGTCTCATTGTCGCAATTGCTGTATACAGCAATACGAAACCTTGAATGTGCCTGTAAGAAACAATAGGTAAAGTTGTGTGGAGATAATCTGCCTTAAACCTTTAATAAAATCAGAAGCCATGTGGTCCGCGAAATGATGATTAATAAATTAGCCTCCGTCAATAGCGACAAGGAGGAAATGGTTAGTCATAAGTTAGTTGGTCAGAATGGTTGAAAATGGAAATGATCAGTAAGCCATCATTTGCGGCTGCACCGGTCGCTGCTGCGTGGGTTTCAGCAGGAAAAGCGCAATTGCATTGATCAGCAAAAAGAACAGGTTGAACACCAGGTGTTGTGGCCAGGTGAACGAACTGATAACACCACCACAGCTGCACGGCACACGGGCCAGCGCATTCAGAATGATCAGCATTATATACGTTGTGAATACTGACAGTAAACCCAGAGATGCCCAGAGGGCTGGCTTGCGCGTTCGCTCAAAAAGCAAGCATCCTGCTATCAGCAACTGCGCACCAGGAATCAGGTATACCAATACCGGCTTACTCCACTGAAATATGGGTTGATTGAAAATATTACCGTAAAAAAATCTGAAGGATAAAACCTGGGTAAGACTCGTATAGAGGTACAACAGGATCAACAGGGAAACTATGCCTTCCAGTGCTATCTTTTTTTTCATAAAATCAGAGAATATCTTTAAAAATGGCTGGTTGATTCAATTGCCCGGCTTCTATACCCATACACAGATTAAAGTACATGGTATGTATACAGGACTGATCGGCATAGTTTAGATGCCCAGATAAAGTATTCCCAATTTGTAACGTGTAAAACGAATCGTCCAGGAGATTCAACATCTCATTGGACAGGACAAGGGGAGAATATTGCTGAGCCTTTGTAACCAAAATAGTCTGTAACCAAATTCTAAGTGTTTTCACTTAGCATTGAAAAATTACCCCAATTTATTTCTTTAACTATGCTTTTCAAGAAAATCTTTCAAAAAGTTGACCGGAATCAAGAAAATAGTGTTGATTTTGGATGGTTAACCGTAAATCGTTATGTGAAAATGCCCCTTTGTGGTTGTTTTGCGTAGTATTAGTGTCGGTTACCCGCAAAAAAAGGGTGAAAAAACCTCAAAAAAAACATCCCCCGATATTAAATGGAGTCATATTCTGTTGCAACATCAATAAGTAAAAGTAATACATTTTTCGGTTATTGATAGACGTTATAATTGTGGCGGCTAACCGCCATTTTACCTTTTATCGCCGTTTTTTCGTTAATTATACACAACCATTTACAAGCTATATTGTATGCTCCAACAACAGGAATCCATGCTGCAACCAACTCCGCTAGCAAGCAATGAATGGCAACCCTGGTGGGGAGGCAGGGGAACCGATGTCTGGCAAATGATACAGGCTGCCACCACCGGTAATATCACTGTCATTCGTCAATTGCTGAAATCAACCCCCTCTCTCATCAACTGCTCATATCAGTACTACACTCCACTCTATTTTGCCATCAGGGAAAATCACCCAGAACTGGTGGAATACCTGCTTCGCCATACATCCAATACAGGATCCTGGCCCGGGAGCTTGCCTGCCATTGCAAGAGATAGAGGACTGGAAAAAATGGCTGTTTACGTTGAGAAATTACTGAAAGATCTTTTTCATATCTGCCCGGAGGGCAACAGGATCGCAGCAGCTATCAGGTCCGGCGAGCTGCAGCAGGTGCATGATATGATAAAACGCCAGCCTGCGTTTCTGAAGGTTGCCGATGAATATGGAAACAGTCCTATTCACTGGGCCGTACTCACCAGGCAATTGCCTCTGATCTCTTTCCTGCTGGAATGTGGCGCAGACATTAATATGAAAAGGCCGGATGGCGCGAGGCCGCTCGATCTTACCAATGGAGATTATTATTACAGGAGTTGGTGCCGCGATCTTCCTCCGGGTGCCATTCAGCAACACCAGGTGATTGCCGGTTATCTCATTGCGCATGGCGCTTATTATGATATCGGAAATGCTGCAAAATTCGGTGATTTATCCCGTGTTACAGAATTACTGGACAGCGATCCATCGCTCCTTAAAAAAGCACCGGATTATATTTCTTACTATTCCGGTTATGCGCTGCGGAATGCAGCAGGAGCGGGGCATCTGGATACTGTAAAGCTATTGCTCGAGCGCGGAGCTGATCCCAATTTCCCCGAGCCTGGTATTGCACCATGGGGCGGCGCATTGCACGCGGCCGTTGCATCGCATCACCGTCAGATTGCACAACTGTTGCTGGAAAGCGGTGCCAATCCGAATGCTGCCGTGGAATCATCAGGTAATGTAATGTCGCGCGCAAAATCTGCCAATGCTCCGGCTGAGCTGATCGATCTGCTGGCTGCTTATGGCGCAGCACAAACTGTTGAACTCCTCTGCTATTATAATAACCTGGAAGAATTGTCGCAGGCATTCAATGCAAACCCTTTTCTGGAAGTTCCTCCCGAAGCGCTTGATGCTGCTATTCAGGAAGGTAACCAGACCACCATTGAACTGATCCTTCGTTTTCATCCCAATATTCTGAAAAAACATTCGCTGCAAAAATTCTCAAATGTGAACCTGGCCAGGTGGCTGATGAAAAATGGACTTAATCCCAATACACCCAATTGGCTTGGAGTCACTCCACTCCATCAGGCAGCAGGGAATGGAAACATAGAAATGGCCGCCTTATGCCTGGAATTCGGCGCCCGGATCAATGCAGAAGAATCTGATTATGCTTCCACACCGCTTGGCTGGGCTGCCCGCAACGGGCATCGCAGTATGGTAGCCTTTCTCCTGCAGGAAGGAGCAGATGCCATGGCGCCCCGTAACAGGCCATGGGCGCAGCCTGCATCCTGGGCGGAAAGGATGGGATATGAGGATATCGTGCTCCTGCTGCTGAACTGACACTGGTATCAGAATTGAAGTGATCTCCGCATGGAAAATCAATTATTCAACTATTCCGGAAATCCACTTTTTTCGCATACCTACACATGCGATCCTGCAGTGATCACTTTTGCCGGTAAATTGTTCCTGTATACCGGCCATGATGAAGCTCCTGCCGGAATCGAAGAATACATAATGAATAAATGGCTTTGCTTCTCCACGCAGGATCTGGTGACATGGGAAGAATATCCTTCACCGCTGAAGGCTACGGATTTTGCATGGGCAAAAGGAGATGCTTACGCAAGTTGTGTGATCCATTACAATGATAAATTTTACTGGTTCGTTGCTGTCTCTCATGCACATATCAAGGGCAAGGCAATCGGACTGGCTGTATCCGACAAACCCGAAGGACCTTTCAAGGATTTATTGGGCAAGGCTTTGATCACGCAGGATATGCTTCCTGCAACTGCCAACGAAAAAGCCAATCTTGATCCATCAGTGCTGATCGATCAGGATGGGCAGGTGTATATTTTCTGGGGCAACCAGCAATGCTATTTTGCCAAATTAAAGCCCGACCTTCATTCCATTGATGGCTCCATTTCCATTCTGCCCCTTCCGGATTTTGAAGAAGGAGCACATATCCACCAGAGAGCTGGCTGGTATTATCTCTCTTACGGATATGGATACCCTGAGCGCGTTGCTTATGCTATGAGCCGCCATCCGGAAGGTCCATGGGATTTTGCAGGGATACTGAACGAAGTGCCGGGAAATTGCGCCACCAACCGTCCGGCGATCATTTCATTCAACGGGCAGGATTATTTCATCTATCATAACGGAACTCTGAAAGAGGGTGGTAGTCACCGCCGTTCAGTGTGTATAGATCAGCTGCATTACAATACCGACGGAACCATACAAAGAGTGATCATGACCAGTGAGGGGATCTCCCCCGTACTCTCAACTGCAAGAGTGTTATAAAAATTAAGGCCGGCAATCATAGAAATGATACCGGCCAGGTAAAAGCTGCGTAGCAACCTTTCCCTAACGCATCTTTATGTATGAGTTTGAAAAGATATAACCGGGTGTATCCTGTATGGTAGCGGGATACAGGTCAGTACAAGCTTATGGATCCGTAAAGGAACCGGCCTTTTTGTTCTGCAGTAATGATGTGAATTAATGATGTGAAGGCGGGCCTCTGAGGCGCAGGTTGTTACCGCATGCACCCAGGCAGGCTGAAGCCTTGTAAGGGCCTCCTCCAAAGCAGCCGTCAGAGTGGGGTGTACAAAAAGACTCCAATCTGTCATCTTCCGCATTTCCCAGCGTGCTGAAATTGAAATCACAAATGGGGCAATAACTATGATTTTCCCTGAACTGAAGATGCGAATGATCCTCGCTCTGTTTCAGT
Source organism: Pseudobacter sp. (assembly GCF_051955275.1). NCBI lineage: Bacteria > Pseudomonadati > Bacteroidota > Chitinophagia > Chitinophagales > Chitinophagaceae > Pseudobacter > Pseudobacter sp. The sequence goes on from NZ_JBQCGW010000171.1 coordinate 85,882, forward strand.
TGATGAATTTCGGGATGATGGTGATGTAACGCTTTCAACCCGGTAATGAAAAGCATCATTACCAGTAGCAGCATTGCCAGAAACTTTTGTATGATCTGTTTTCGCTTTTGCAAGAGAAATAATGAAAACAAAGATAGTAAATAATGCATCATTGTTGCATTTATTATTTCTGCCGTTCATAGATCAGCGTATTTCTGCGTGACCTCTTCACATACCACCAGGTAAACAGGGGCAATGCCAAAAGCTGGAATAAGAATACCAGCAGAGAAGGTATTCCCTGCAAAGCTGTTCCGGGCTCTTTGGTCAATAGCTGCTTTCCTAAAGGACCTGATGAAAAGATGATGATATTGATGAGATTCCAGCCCAGGTGCAATCCGGTCGGCAAGTACATGCTCTGTGTGGCAGCAAAGGCATAAGCCAGTGTTACTCCAATCAAAACCGTCATAAAGAAAACAAGCAATGCCATGCCTGGATTGCTCAATAACTGGTAAGTAAAAATATGATAGATCCCAAAGCACAGAGCTGATAGTATACAGGCTTTCAGCATGCCCATTTTCCGGATGGCAATGTACAACAAGGCGCCCCTGAACAATAATTCTTCAAACAGCACAGACTTTATCACATACCAGGCGCCGGTAAATAACGCGTGACTGGTAAAAGCCTTATTCAGTTTCCAGTGAATGGTGCCGGCCAGGTGGCAGATAAGGCAACAGGCCGCTGCCCCCAGTATTCCTGCTCCCAGATCGCGCATCCTTTTTGAACTGATGCCGATCCCCAAAGCCGTAAGATGTTTCTTTTCAAAGAAGTAGAGGAGTAACCAGGAAATGAGGAGGCCAACAATTATTCCGAGCATGCAGTGTTTTGTTGTACCGAAGATATGTTGAAAGGGCAATAATTGAAAGTGGGCGAAGTAACAAATTGATAATAATTCAATAACCTTTAAAGGCTCCCACAGCGCTGAAGGTTACTAAATAACAACAGGTCGCACTGCACGGAGAGCGGCCTGTTGTTTATAAAAAATATGATCAGAGTGTCTTTTTTTCGGAACTCAAACTGAATGTATGTGAGAAGCCGCCTGCTCTGCTTACTACGGTCCGGTTTTCAAGTTTCTCTGAATATGCGGAGGCATCACAGTTGTCAGGGCTGTTGTTCCTGTCGTATTTATATACAACTTCCACGATCCGGTTTTCCCCTGTGCTTTCAATAACTTCTCCCCGGCTGTTTTTTCTTTCGATGATCTCAGTGGATTTTTTTAATATCAGATTGTTATAGGACAGTATGATTTCTTTCTCGAAAACCTCTTCTTCAAGGACTGTAAAAATTGAAAGTCCCAGGTTCTTGAACCTCCATGGACTGACCATCCTGTCATAATCATTTTCATAACTGAAATAGGTGGTGGTGCGGCCTGATCCTGGTTGTGTAGAGTCCGGCTTTTGCAGGTTACCGGCTGCATCATAGAACCATTTCACATCTTTGAAGGAATTCATCTGAGGGTTACGATAGCTGAAACCGGTGATCCGGCCCTGATTATCGATGGAATAAAAAGTGGTGTCTTTGTACAGTCCGGTACCGTTCTCATCTGAAATGATACCTGCAACATATGAAAGCTGTTTGAACTGGTCGTACCTGTAGTAATATGATTTTGCCCGATAATAAACGGTAGCTCCGGGGTCGGACTGCGTGTAATAACCTGCAGATTGAAGCCGGGCATCGTTGTATTCAAAATTGGCATATTGATACATCGTATCGAGACCACCGGCACCAAAGCCGGGCCGCCTGTGCGACTCCATACGGGTAACAAGACCTTCCTTGTTGTAGTAGAATTTGTGATACACATTGCCGAAATCGACCTGCTGTAGCTGGATCACTTCTTCCTTAGGCCTGGGGGGCGGTTCCTGATCCGGATTGCCCGATCCTTTACTGCATCCTGAAACTGCGATACCTGTAAAAAGTATACTGATGATAATCCTGTACATGAATGTTTTTAGTACAAAGAAAATCAGCAGCAGAGTAGTTTCAGACAGTTGCTATACCGTATGTATCTATTATCGTTACAGGATGCCGATAAATCCGGCTAAATAAACGGGTACAGTCATTTGAGAAATGCCTAAGCCCTGAGTTTTAGGTACAGGCGCCTGTTCGCTGGTCTGTCTTGCTTTAGCATCGGTTTTATACCGGGCAATTTTTGCCGGGCTTCCAAATAAGAAAAACAGTTTTTTACGGATGCCTTTAGCTTTTTTTACATCGATCAGGATGTCTCTATGCTCGTGGAAGTTCAGGTATAACGGATTTAAGCTTTTGTCGATACTGGTAGTAGTGCCGTAAATTACTTTTTCTCCTTCTGGTTCAAAGCTCTTGAACAATTTATCCCAGAAGATGAAGACGGCTCCGAAATTCTTATCTAAATATTTTTCATTTGAACCATGATGTACGCGGTGATTGGAAGGAGTAACAAAGATTTTTTCAATCCATGGATGGAGCTTTCCTATGTATTCTGTGTGCTGCCAGAACTGCGCCAGAACGGAGATTTGATTTACGATAAAGAAAATAACCGGATGAAAACCGAGGAAGGCGATAGGTAGAAAGAAAACTATTTTGAAATGTTGTACCCAGCTTAACCGGAATGAAACGGTGAGGTTGTAATTGTCTGCTGTGTGATGAATCACATGCGTTGACCAGAAAAAACGGTTGTAATGTGAGATCCTGTGCGCCCAATAACTGCAGAGATCAAAAAGCAGCAGGCAGGGGATCAGAGTCCACCAGCTTAAAGTCATCCGCCAGGGAACAAGATTGTAAATGAAAATACTTCCATAGATCATACCTGCTTTGAAAAGAAGGTTGATGCCCACATTTCCCAGGCCAACAAACATTGATCCCACAGATTCTTTTGTGCTATAGTTTCTTCGCTCTGAATACCAGGAATACCAGACTTCAAGGAAAGTGAAAAATGCCATTGCGGGTATTGCATAGACTACCAGGTCGGCGGCATTTTTTTCGATATTAGTCACTTGTGAGTAATCGATAGGGGCGGCGCCAAAAAATTGCAAAATGTACATTAGAGTAACAGGTTTTCATTTAAAAAGTGACTACAGGGAGCTGTTTCAAAATCAGGTCCTCTCCAAGATATGTGTTATTGGCCAGATATCGCGTGGAAAAGAGTGCACATCAGCATTTTAATGCACTCCTAATATTTTGATAATATTTTATAAACGTTGGTATACCCTTACCCAGTCAACCTCAAATCTGCGTGGGAATGTAGTGTTTTCAGGATTTCCTCCGTTTTGGCCGCCGATGGCGAGGTTCAGCAACATATAATGTGGTTGTTTGAATCCATTGAATCCGGAGCCGTCTTTATTCACCAGGGCTTCCATGGGGACTTTATTCAACAACTGGTCATCGAGATACAGCGCAATGAATGAATCGGTCCAGTCCATGCGCCAAACGTGAAATTTGCTGGCCCAGTCAATGCCACCCAGTGAGTCGGTAGAAAAGATATTGCTATGCCATTCCGTTCTGTTATCCTTGCCGAGCAAAGCGATGTTCGCCAGCAGCTTTTTACGATAATATTCCATTATATCGATCTCGCCATTGGCTGGCCAGTTCCTGGTAACGCCAAGTGTCCACCAGGCTGGCCATAATCCATCGCTGATATCGATGCGGCCTCTCATTTCGAAACGTCCATATTGCCATTGGCCTTTGCCGGCTGTAATAAGGCAGGATGAGGTATACCCGGCAGCCGGGTATTTCCTGCGCCAGTCAGTTGAGCCTGCTGTATATCCTGGATTGGGTTTGTCTTCCCTGCGAGCTTCTATCACCAGCACTCCTTTTTCGCAACGTGCATTTTCCGGCTGATACCATTGCTGTTCTTCATTACGTACAAGGCCATACTCATAGTTCCATTTGGAAGTGTCGGGGTGGCCGGCATTGTTGAATTCATCCGACCATACCAGTAGGTATCCTTCTCCGGAATATTTCGATGCGGCAGAATGACTGCTTACAGATGATTTTGGTGAACTGCAGGCCATCGATAACAACAATGGCAAAGATGCACAGGCAAACGGAATTCTCATATGGTGTGTTATTCGTTCCGTTAAATCTAACAAAAAATGATTGTAAAGCAAAAGGTGCCTCCTGTTATGAAGACACCTTTTGCTTTAATAGATGAAGCTTATCCTTTTTTGAAAGCTGCTATAAGATCGTCCTTGATATCTTCAATATGCTCTATACCCAGCGAGATACGCAATAAGCCTGGTTCCACACCAGCGGAGTGCTGCTCCGCTTCTGTCAATTGCTGGTGGGTGGTAGTGGCCGGATGAATGATCAGTGTTTTGGCATCTCCCACATTTGCAAGGTGACTGATCAATTGCAGATTGTTCACCAGTTTGTCTGCGGCTTCATTGCCACCTTTTACCTTGAACGATAATACGCCGCCAAAACCATTGCGTAAATATTTTTTGGCCAGTTGATGGTATTTGTTATTGGGCAGGCCCGGGTAGTTTACATATTCTACCTGTGGATGCGACTGTAACCATTCGGCCAGTGCGAGTGCATTATCTACTGTGCGTTGCACACGCAGGCTGAGCGTTTCCAGTCCTTGCAGGAACAGGAAAGCATTGAAAGGAGCGAGGGCAGGTCCCAGACTGCGCAGTCCTGTTACGCGTGCGCGGATGATGTATGCGATATTTCCGAATGGACCATCGGTACCGAATATGTCCCAGAATTTCATATTATGATAGGCTTCATCCGGCTCAGTATAATATCCGAATTTTCCATTGCCCCAGTTGAAATTTCCCGCATCTACGATCACGCCTCCGATGCTGGTCCCATGACCTCCGATCCATTTGGTGGCAGATTCCACGATCACGTTGGCGCCGTAGTCGATAGGGCGGCAGAGGTAACCGGCTGCGCCGAAAGTGTTGTCTACGATCAACGGGATCTTGTGTTTCTGTGCGATCTCAGCAAGCCGTTCAAAATCAGGAACGCTGAAAGCCGGATTGCCAATGGTTTCCACATAGAGCGCTCGTGTACGGTCATTGATCTTTGCTTCAAAATCAGCGGGATTGTCGCCGTCTGCAAATTTTGCTTCGAAGCCCAGCCTTTTGAGGCTCACCTTGAACTGGTTATAGGTGCCACCATAGAGGAAGGAGGATGCCACGATATTGTCGCCCTGCTGCAGGATATTCTGCAATGCGAGGAACTGTGCCGATTGTCCTGAAGCGGTGGCCAGCGCGCCCACGCCACCGGCAAGCGCCGCGATCCTCTTCTCAAACACATCGGTGGTGGGGTTCATGATGCGTGTATAGATATTGCCGAACTCTTTCAGTCCAAACAGGTTGGCTGCATGCTCGGCGCTGTCGAATACATACGATGTTGTCTGGTAAAGCGGTACTGCCCTTGCTTTGGTAACGGGATCAGGTGTCTGGCCTGCATGGACCTGCAGGGTTTCGAAACGTAGGTTTTGCTGCGACATGATGATTGTTTTTTAATCTCTATAAATTTAGTAGACTAAAATCATATTGCAGGGGTTTGCCAGTTCTTTTTTTTGAAGTTTTTATTTCTTGAAAATCAGGCGGTGCACCTGTGTGCCTTTGGTTTTATTGATTATTCTGATCACATACACCCCTGTGTTCAGGCCATTCAGATCAACGGTAGCGGAGGAGGTGAACTGCTGTACGCCGCGTACCTGGTGGCCGCTGGCATTCAGAATACTCAGCTCGAAGCGCGCAAACCCGCCACTGTACCTGATTTGCAACTCACCGGCAACCGGGTTGGGGCCGATGTGCAAC
>NZ_JBQCGW010000172.1:0-4333 GCF_051955275.1 Pseudobacter sp.
CCAGCAATCAACTGCTCTCCTATCCCCTGCCCACCAATACCGGTTTCAGTGAAGTGCTGCAGAACATCGATGCCGTTATTGAAAATGCAGGATGGGAGTTTGAACTGAGCACTGTCAAGATCAGTAAAAAGGATTTCAAATGGAGGACCAGTTTCAATGCATCGGTCCCGAGGAACAAACTCATTTCTTATCCCGGCCTGGAGTATTCCACCAATGCCAGCAGGTATGTGGTAGGTGAGCCCCTGAACATTACCAGACTATACCAGTTTACAGGTATAGACTTCAATACTGGTGTCTACACTTTCGCGGATATCAATAAAGACGGTGCGTACAATATAGCTGACAGGCTGGGTATCGGCAGGCTCGGCACTTTCTTCACTGCCGGTATGAGCAATCAGTTCAGCTATAAAAACTGGAGCCTCGATTTCTTCTTTCATTATGTTGAGCAAAACAAACGGTATATCACCTATAGTACAATTGTGACCGGCGGCATGAGCAATCAGCCTGCAGTTTTTACTGACCGCTCCATACCCGGACAGAAAGCAGGAAAATACCAACGGGCCACCTCCAACTCCAACACGGCTGTGTCCAACGCCCATAACCTGAGTTACAATTCTGACCTCGGGCCGATGAAAGCCAATTATGTAAAGCTGAGGAATGCATCACTTTCCTACAATCTTCCTCAACTGGGTAAAACACAGATCGGCTGCAGGTTTTTCCTGCAGGGACAGAACCTGTTGACCATTACCGATTATCCCGGTGCTGATCCTGAAACAGAATTCAATTATCTGCCCTCTTTAAGGACCATCACCTTCGGGGCAACCTTAACTTTTTAATACAGGCATCATGAATGCATTCAAACATATTTCCATTAAAAGGCAAGCGCTTCTCGTCCGGCTTCCCCTGTTCCTGCTGCTGATCGTATGTTTCAGCAGCTGCGAAAAATTCGTGGACGTGGGTAGTCCCAGGAACCAGTTGCTGGACTCGCTGGTGTTCAAAGATTTCAAAACGGCAGAAACTGCTGTATTGCAGGTATATATCGACGTGAGAGACAATTACAGTGTAACTGTAGGTTGCTCCCGCGATTATCCGTTCTACGTTGATGATATGATCACCTATTCAGTGGATCCAACTTACGCCCTTTTTAAGTTTTACAATGCCATGGTCACAGACAAGGATGAAAGCCTTCTCACCAGGCACTGGGATGCTCCCTACAGCGCCATTTACAAGGCCAACAGGGTGATTGTTGGCATGGAGAATCCGGAATCAATGTCGGCTGATCAAAGTAACCAGTTAAAAGGGGAAGCTTTGTTCCTGCGCGCATTGCTGCACTGGCGCCTCGCCAATACTTTCGGAGCCGTTCCGTATATCACCAGCATCAATTATGTGGAGAGTACCAATGCGGAAAAACTGCCGAAGGAAAAAGTATTTGAACTGGTGCAGAAAGATGTTGAACTGGCTGCCTCCTTATTGCCCGTGAACTATCCGACAGCAGACAGGGTGCGGGTGAATAAAAAAGTAGCAGAAGCTTTTCTTGCTCAGATATACCTGTATACCAAACAATGGGAGAAAGCGGAAAATATGGCCACTGAAGTTATTTCCGCTACCGGTACTTACCAGCTCGAAACTGATATTTCCAAAACCTTTCTGAAAGGCTCAAAGGAAACCATCTGGCAATTTGCCGAATCCAATACTGGTACTCCTACCACTGAAGCAGTTTATTATGTCCTTTTTGTGTCGCCTGAGACCAACACAGGGTACGGTGCATTGACCGATGACCTGTTGAACAGTTTTGAAGCAGGTGACAAACGAAGAAGCAATTGGGTTGGACAGTTCAGCCTGGGAGGCAAAACCTGGTCGTATGTAAACAAATACAAAGAAAGGAATACACTTGCTTCCGCTTCAACCGAGCTCTCTATAGCAATCCGTCTGAGCGAGCTCTACCTCATCAGGGCGGAAGCCCGGGCAGAACGGGAGAACTTCACCGGCGCGCAGGAAGACCTGGATGCCATCCGCAGCAAAGCCAATCTCGGTGGCACTCCCGCTGCTGATAAATCATCCCTGCGGACAGCCATTCTCAAAGAAAGAAGGGTTGAATTCTTTTGTGAGGGATCTCACCGTTACTTCGATCTCAAACGCTCCGGTACCATCACACAGGTGCTTGGTCCAAAGAAACAAAACTGGACTGACGAAGACATCGACTTTCCTATCTCAGAAAAACAAAAACTGCTCAATCCCAATTTAAATTAAAGCCATGAAAAGACATTTTCTGTTTGCTGCAGCCGCAGGCTGCATCGCCTCACTGTGCTCGTTCAACGACGTGAAAGCACAAAAGATCCCTATCCAAAAGCTATCTACGGAAGAACAGATAAAAGCCAGAATGCACCTGTCTGCCAAAGAATTTCCGGCCCTCAGTTTTGCTACGATAAAAGGGGCTCCTACCCTTACGGCTCCGATACTGGTTGAAACCGGATCCGGTCCTGTTGAAGCCAGGGGCATGGGCTGGGCTTACCCCGAACTGCGGGATATTGACGGAGACGGTAATAAAGACCTGCTGATCGGAGAATTCGGTTCCGGACTGGAACATGGAAATGCTGTGGGTAATTTCATACGCGTATACCCGAATATCTCCAGAGAAGGCAAACTGCAATTCAGCGAAAAATTTTCATACCTGAGAGGGGATGTTCATAAGGGTTATGGAACGCCTTTATCCCTGTGGGAGTTTTGCTGTATGGGCTTCAAGCCCACTTTTGTTGACCTGGACCAGGATGGGGAAATGGATATCGTTGCCGGGCAATACTATCCTGGCGATATCATCTGGTTCCGTGGCACCAAAAAAGGATTTCTTCCCGGCGAAAGGCTTTTCCAGGAAGGAGATCCGCAGGGTAAAAAGGATTTAACGCTGAAGGATAAATTCAACCCCGAGAGTGATAAATACTGGTACTACAATACGGTGGCAACAGCAGACCTGACAGGGGATGGACTGGTGGACCTGGTGATCGGCGGGAGCCAGTTCAGGTTCAGCAAGAATATCGGAACGAAGGAGCAACCGAAATTCGGGCTCAGACAACCCCTGTTACATACAGATGGCAAACCAATGGGCTCTTATGAACTGGGAGATACAACGGGTGGCGCTGCCAATCCCGTGCTGTTTGACTGGGACAATGATGGTGTGCTGGACCTCCTTTCCACTTTCGGTTACCTGGGGAACAAAGGTGAGGCCATCATGTTCTACAAAGGCGTTAAACAAAATGGAGAATACCGCTTCCACAGAGGAGTTCCTTTGCTGAAAGCGAAAGATGGCGGCAAGGCACTGCCCGGGAGTCATCCTGCCATCAGCATTACAGACTGGAATGGAGATGGCGTGATGGATGTGGTGATGGGAACGGCCCTCGCTACCCGCAACGATCAGTTTGATGCAGAGTTATCCTGGAAATGGGAATTGGAAACAGGTATCTATCAACTGAATCCGGGGTATTATACGAAGGAATATAAGAAGGACCTGGAGCGGAGAATGAATGAAGCAGAAAAGTTCCGGATGAAACTCGGGATTTCTGAAGCTGAGTACAACTCCAACCGTAAATACAATTCAAAGGAAAAGATGTACAACGCCGCCTATGTAAAACCTGAATACAATACGCTTAAGCATGTGGGTTATGTATATGTTTTTTTAGGAAAGAAATAAACAGGAACAGGGTATGAAAAAATGGATATTATTCGCTTTGCTGTATTGCGCTGTCGCTACCGTGATGGCGCAGGATGCGATCAGCTATAAAGCAGTTGTAGAAAGAAAGGGCGACACCATTTTGGTAAAACTTCTTTTTGATATAGCTCCGGGCATGCATGTATATGCTCCTTCCCTGCTCAATGAAACGCAGGGGTACTCAGGTATGAAGCTGATCATAGACAGCCTGCCGGCAGGGCTGAAAGATCTGAAGGAACCGAACTGGTCTGAATCCAGTATGGAAGGAGGTGGAGAAGTGTACAGGGGAGATGGGCATGCTGTTGTGTTCAGGTTGCTTGGCAAACCGAAGCAAGGGCCAGCGCGGATCAAAGGTATATTGGTGTACCAGGCCTGCAATGAAGAGATGTGCTTCCCTCCTGATGAAAAAATGTTCAGTGTGGAATTGAAGAAAGGAAAATAAGCCCTCGTGGGGCTGACCAGAAAGTGATGTGCCCCCAAAAAGTTAGACTAACTTTTTGGGGGCACATCAAAGGTTAGCCCCATTTTATTTTGCTGTGCCCAGTCGCTCGCGTCCCCGCGAGTGACTTCTATTTGCTCGCATCCGGCGGGCACCGTGTCGCCGCAGGCGACGGAATATCCGTCACTCGC
>NZ_JBQCGW010000173.1:0-19769 GCF_051955275.1 Pseudobacter sp.
AACCTATGGCAAAGAAAAGCAAAGCAAAATCAACGGACATTACCAATGAAAAAGTAGAAAATCTCCAGCCACACACAGAAGACAATACCGGTCAGCTGATGACCACCAATCATGGAGTTAAGATCAATGATGATCAGAACTCGCTCAAGGCAGGCGACCGCGGCCCTACCCTCCTGGAAGACTTCATCTTCCGCGAAAAGATGACGCACTTCGATCATGAACGCATTCCTGAACGTATCGTTCATGCCCGGGGATCAGGAGCACACGGTGTTTTTGAATTGTACGAATCCATGAGCCGCTATACCAAAGCCGGCTTTCTCCAGACACCCGGACAGCAAACGCCGGTGTTCGTCCGCTTCTCTACTGTACAGGGCCCAAGAGGCTCTACCGACCTGGCCCGCGATGTACGTGGCTTCGCAGTAAAGTTTTATACCCAGGAAGGAAATTTCGATCTGGTTGGCAATAATATGCCGGTATTCTTCATCCAGGATGCACACAAATTCCCCGACCTGGTACACGCAGTTAAACCGGAACCGCACCACGAAATGCCGCAGGCAGCATCAGCACACGATACATTCTGGGACTTCATTTCACTCATGCCCGAATCAACACATATGATCATGTGGCTGATGAGCGACCGCGCCATCCCGCGCAGCTACCGCATGATGGAAGGATTTGGTGTGCACACTTTCCGTTTCGTGAATGCACAGAATGAATCCCATTTTGTAAAATTCCACTGGAAACCTTTACTGGGCGTTCATGCTGTGGCGTGGGACGAAGCCCAGAAAATCTCAGGAAAAGATCCGGATTTCCATCGCCGTGATTTATGGGAATCCATCGAAGCAGGTATGTACCCGGAATATGAACTCGGTGTACAGATCATTCCGGAAAAAGATGAACATGCATTCGACTTCGATCTGCTGGATCCCACCAAGCTGATTCCCGAAGAACTGGTGCCCGTTCAACGCATCGGTAAACTTACCCTCAACAGGAACCCTGATAATTTCTTTGCAGAAACAGAACAGGTAGCCTTTCATATCGGACATATAGTGCCAGGTATCGATTTTACCAATGACCCGCTCCTGCAGGGCAGACTGTTCTCCTACACGGATACACAACTCATCCGGCTTGGCGGACCTAATTTTCACGAAATTCCCATCAACCGGCCCATCGTTCCTGTACACAATAACCAGCGCGACGGATTCATGAGGCAACAGATCAACAAGGGCCGCACCAGCTACAATCCCAATTCGCTCAGCGGCGGCTGCCCTTACCAGGCAAAAATGATGGAAGGCGGGTTCACCTCCTACACAGAAAAAATCGATGCACACAAAGTACGGCAACGCAGCGCCAGCTTCTTCGATCACTTCAGTCAGGCAAAACTATTCTACAACAGCCAGTCAGTACCCGAACAGGCGCATATGGCTGATGCCTTTTCATTTGAGCTCGGAAAAGTGGAAACCATTGCCATCCGCCAGCGTATGCTGCGCATCATCTCTAAAGTGGATAAAGGCCTGGCCGCAAAAGTGGCCTACAACCTGGGCTTGCACGTACCCTCTGATGCAGATATCAATGAGCCGCTGAATCATAGCATCCCCGCCGATGGTGATCCGAAAGATTTTCAGCCTGTAATGAAAGAGCCGTCATTACCTGCATCCCCTGCACTAAGCATGGCCAATACTGCCAAAGACAGCATTTTCTCCAGGAAGATCGCATTCCTGGTGGCAGATGGCGTGAACGCCGCTTCGGTGGAGAGTATGCGTAATGCCCTTACAGCAGCAGGTGCAGTGGTTGAATTGATAGCACCCAGGCTCGGACTGATCGACGGTGAAGGTGAAGGAGAAGGAAAAGAAACAGTACTGGCCGATAAAAGCCTGCTCACCACTGCCTCTGTATTTTATGATGCGGTGTATGTACCAGGAGGTGGCAACAGCGTTGCTTATCTAACGGGCGATGCCGATGCTGTGCATTTCCTCGATGAAGCCTATCGCCATTGTAAGGTGATTGCAGCGGACCCTGATGCCATGCCATTACTGAAAACAACGAGGTTTGGCAGAAAATTCCCGGAACTGATCACGGCCGATATCCCGCTGGATGCAGGGGTGATAGTACTGGATGACCAGGACCAACTGGCACAACAATTCATAAGCGGTATCAAACAGCACCGCGTCTGGGAAAGGGAAGAAGAAAGAAAAGTGCCTGCATAAAAAAATCGAAAGTCCCTGCTGAAAACAGGGACTTTCGATTTATGGAAATTTCCGGATTTCTAATTTATCATCGGTCTGTCCGAATCATTCAGCTTCACATTTTTCTCCTTACCCCTCAGTTTGATATTCAGTATTTCCACACCCAGTGAGAAAGCCAGGCAGGAGTAGATGATACCTTTGCTTACTTCCTGATGGAAGCCGCTGGCCACCAGCACTACCCCGATCACTACCAGGAAACTGAGCGCCAGCATCTGCAGGGTAGGTTGCCTGTTGATGATGCGGGTAACCGGTCCTGCAAATAACATCATTACACCAATGCTCACCATTACGGCAATGATCATGATGATCACGTTCTCTACCAGCCCCACTGCCGTGAGGATGGAATCAAAAGAGAAAACAGCATCCACCAGGATGATCTGTCCCAGTACGGAAGCCACAGAAGTTCCGGCCTTCGCACCACTCTTCTTTTCTTCCGCTGCTTCTTTCCTTACCAGTTTATGGTGGATCTCCAGGGTGCTCTTAACGATCAGGAAGATACCGCCTGCCACCAGTATCAGGTCTTTCCAGCTCAGTCCCAACGGACCGTCTGTAAGCTTTCCTATCTGCGGTATGGTGAATACCGGGTCTTTGAGGCCGATGATCCAGTTGATACAGAGAAGCAGCAATACGCGGAACACCATCGCCAGCAACAGACCGATATTGCGGGCCTTGCGCTGTTGCGGCGCAGGAAGTTTTCCCGCTACGATTGAAATAAAAATGATATTGTCTATCCCGAGAACGATCTCGAGGAAACACAGAGTGAGTAAACTGATCCATATCGCCGGATCTCCAAAATCCGGCATAATAAATTCGCTCATGTTTTAAGAGTTTATTTGATCGGCAGGAAGGGGATCTTTCTTTTTTCTGCCAGCGATCATTTTGATCAGCACAGGAGCCGTTGTGATTACTACAATGCCGATGATGATCTTATCCAGGTTTTCCTTTACCCAATCATATTTGCCAAGCCAGAATCCTGCTGTAACAATACTTCCGGCCCAGATGACGGCGCCCAGGATATTGTAAAGCGAGAATTTCTTCTTATCCATATTCACCATGCCGGCAACAATGGGTGCAAAAGTACGAACCACTGGCAGGAAGCGTGCGATCATGATGGCTCCCCCACCTTTCTTTTCATAGAATTCCTTTGCCTGTATAAGATACTTCTTTTTGAACAGCCAGCTGTCTTTCCGTTTCATTAAAACTTCACCGGACCTTTTTCCGAACCAGTAACCCACGTAATTCCCGATAATGGCCGCAGCAGAGATCAGTACCAGCCAGTAAAGCAGGTTGAGCACAGGCGCAACATCAGGACTAACCGTATTGGCAATGATCATTCCGGTAATGAATAACAGGGAATCCCCGGGGAGGAAAAACCCCGCAAAAAGACCCGTTTCCGCGAATATGATGAATACTACAATATAAAGGCCACCGTGGGCCATGATCCATTCAGGGTTGGTGAGGCTATGAAACAACTCCAGCAATGACTGCATTTTTCTTCGTTTTAATTATCCAAAATGGTTAGTAAAGCCTAGTCAAAATCAAAAAGATCACCGAGAAAGCCTTTTTTCTTGTGGTGCTTCTGATAGTGAGGATTGTGTTTGTAATTGTCTTTATCGTTTTTGTAATACGGTTGTTGGTACTGATTGTTTGGTTGCTGCTGATTGAACGGCTGCTGCTCAGACTGGGATGACCTGAACTTCTGCTCGGCAAATTCCAGCATTTTGTCCAGTTCCCCTTTATCCAGCCAGATACCCCGGCAAGCGGGACAATAATCGATCTCTATATTATTCCTTTCGGTCATGAGTAGGGTCTCATTGCAATTCGGACATTTCATACTATTGATTTGAGATGGTAAAAGCAGATGCAAAAAGGATAGCGAAGCCCCGGAATGGGGTTTGTAAACGGAAAGCCATCCGTATGAAATGGAGGATCAGAATAAAGTATACCGGAAGAGGAAAATATAATAGGCAGGCCTTTTTACAGAATCGAAACCTGCAATGGTATGAGCAGATGGATTGTCGGCGTCACTGAGTCTTTCTGAAGCCGGCGTGGTAGGCGACAACTTCTTTACACATTTGACCTTTGTCTGTTTTCTGACGGAAAGGTGGAGATCAGCATTCGGGTCCCCCGCATCCTGGTAAACACAGAGTTTTTCCATGGCTGAGGCAGAAGGCGTGAGCCATCCGGCTTTGATCTCAGTATCTTTTTGAGCCTGATTCCGGGGAACGAAGCTGCTCAACAGCACAAACACCAGCCCCAGGGAAAGCATGAGGGAACGGATGAAAGCCTGACGGCAATTGAAATATGATGATAATTTATGAAATGGTATCATAATCCCGGCCCGCGAAAATATAGAAAAAAATGTTGTTAAAACTGTTAAAGCGGGGATTTGGCGGCACTTTAAGAGGAGGCCCCGTTTCCGGTATTTGATCCGGAAATTGCATTTTTGTACTTTACACACCAATTTACACGTATGATCCAGTTGATCCGGGGCGACATCACTAAACAAGAAACTGATGCCATTGTTAACGCTGCCAACTCCTCCCTGCTCGGAGGCGGCGGTGTGGACGGCGCCATCCACCGCGCAGGCGGCCCGGCCATCCTGGAAGAATGCATGAAGATCCGGAGCCGGCAGGGAGGTTGCAAAACCGGAGAAGCCGTGATCACTCCGGCCGGCAGGTTGCCGTCAAAATTTGTGATCCATACCGTTGGGCCAGTATGGAATGGAGGAAAAAATAACGAAGATGCGCTGCTGGCAAACTGCTATGCAAACAGTTTGACACTGGCAGTAGAAAACGGAATACGGACACTTGCATTTCCGAATATCTCCACGGGAATTTATCATTTTCCGAAAGACAGGGCCGCAAAGATTGCGGTGGCAACGGTAAAAGAGTTCCTGGAAAAAACTGACAAAGTAGAAAAAGTGCTATTTGTTTGCTTCGACGGGGAAAATTATGATTTGTACAAGGCGTTGATATAATAAGGGATTGACAAAGCCAATCCCATTGCTGATATAATAGAATCTTATTCAGATCGTAAACTTCTTACAGGGTTTGCAATAGCTGCGCGCAACGACTGAAAACTAACCGTTATCAATGTAATCAGCAGCGTGCCTGTAGCCACAGATAAAAAGATCCACCAGGAAACCGGCGCCTGGTACTGGTAATTCTGCAACCAGGTTTTCATACTGAAATAAGCTGCCGGCATGGCAATACAAAGCGAGATCAGCACCAGCAATACGAACTCTTTTGACAGTAACTGCCAGAGACTGTAAACAGAAGCCCCCAGCACTTTCCGCACGCCGATCTCTTTCACTCTTTGTTCCGCCATAAAACTGGCCATTCCAGAAATACCAAGGCATGAGATGAAAATGGCAAGTATCGAGAAACAGGTAGCCAGCTTCCCTATTCTTTCTTCATCCGCAAACTTATGTCCATACACTTCATCCGCAAACCTGTATTCAAACACTTCCTGCGGCGCATATTTTTTACTTGCTGCCTGGATAGCGGCAATGCTCTCGGAAGTTGTTCTGGCAGGATTAAGCCGGATATTTATAATCCCGCCGATTTCAGATTGCAGGCTGAATAAGGTGGGCTTTACCGGCTCATACGGAGATTCCATTATCATATTTTTAATCAGCCCGATGACCTGGTAAGAATTTCCATTTTGTTGAATGGACATTCCCACCGGGTTTTTGAAGCCCATATAATTTGCTGCAGCCTCATTGATGATGATGGCATTGGAATCAGTAGCAAGCTGCGGATTGAAATCCCTGCCAGCAATAAATTCAAACCCCACTGTTTTTCCATATTCAGAAGTGGCACTCACTGTGTTGAATTTAGCATTGACAGCAGGGTCCATACCTTCCCAGGTATAGCCATTATTGAAATGATTATTTTCAGTTACAGGAGTGTTGGATTCAGCCATTTCCAGAATTGCTCCTTTTTGAAGCAGTTCATTTCTCATTACTGAGAAATTGTTGTGATAATCATAAGACTTCATCAGGATGGTGATCAACCCCTGCCTGGCGTAACCAACGGGCCTGGATTTAGCGAAATGCACCTGCCTGAATACAACCACAGTGCCGATGATCAGTACCACGGAAACTGCAAACTGCACAACTACCAGCACTCGTCTGGATGTAGCAGCAGAACGGCCTGCTTTGATACTTCCTTTCAACACTTTTATTGGCCTGAAAGAAGAAAGATACAATGCGGGGTATACACCTGCCAGAAAGCCTGTAGACACTGTAAAAGCAATGCCTGTCAACCAGAAATAAAAATTTCCGGAAGGAAGAACGGATTGCTTGCCAGACAAGGAATTGAAGTATGGCAGCGCTATGATCACCAGTAAGATTGATACGAGGAAAGCCAGCAAGGTCACGAGCAAAGACTCACTGAAGAATTGCTTTATCAGTTGCGACCGCATAGAGCCGACTGTTTTCCGGATACCTACTTCTTTTGCCCGCTTTTCACTCCGGGCCGTGCTTAGGTTCATGAAATTGATACAGGCCAGCAACAGCACGAAAATACCGATGATGGCAAACATCCATACATATTGTATATCGCCTCCGGTACTGACTCCATTCTCAAACGAAGAATACAAATGCCACCTGCTCATGGGATGCAAAAGCATTTGCGGTTTTTCGGTCTTTGCAGTCTGTGCTTTTATATGCCCAAGCTTAACGTCTTTTATTTTTGATGTAACGCTGGCAAAATCCGCTTTCGGAGCCAGTTGAACAAACACCTGAAATGATTCATTGTACCAGTTGTTATCATTGCCATCCACCCAGCTGGTCAGGTCGCGGAAAGGCGCAATGAATGCCACTTCTTTGAAGGAACTGTTGGGGGGAAAATCCTCATACACTCCTACAACCTGCTGGTTGGAGCCACCATCAATGGCAATGGTTTTACCTATCGGATCTTCTTTTCCGAAAAGCGCACTGGCAACGGATTCCGATAACAACACAGTGGAAGACCGCAGAAATCCTTTTTGAGTGCCCGCCAGCATTTTAAGACTGAGCATTTCAGGGGCATCCTCTTCCATATAATTTCCCTGCGTATTGATCTTTTTGTCGCCTGCGGCAACAAGACTGTTCATCGTCCAGGAGGAAAGCACCACATAAGTAAAATCTTCGTTGTATTTATCGCGCAGTTCAGCCCCCAGCGGCATTACATTTCCTTTATCGGTAGATACTTTTCCATTGAGTGTTACAGTTTGCATTACCTGAGCGATCCTGTCATAGTTTTTGAACGACTTATTATAGGAAAGCTCTTCCCAGATCCATAACCCGATCAGCATCGCGATGGCCATGCCTACGGATAATCCTGCGATATTGATGAATGAACTGGTGCGGTTGGCCAATATATTCCTCCAGGCAGTTTTGAAAAAGTTCCAGTACATAGGTTTAAGTTTAGATTCAGGAATTTTCAGGAATCAGAAAATAAATATGAACCAGGGAAAAGGAACTAAGAGTATGCCAGATGTATAAGTGGTTATTAATTAAAAGGTTGGAGGAATAAGAAATACGGAAGACTGTACGGTGGTGATACAGGGAGGGTTCAGTTTCGAGGCAATTTAAGATCCCGGCTTTGTTTCCAGGTTAACCGGAAGCATATCAGAGAACCCATTGCTGATCTCCAGGTTACCATCAATGAACGCAGATGACCCAATCATAAAATTACCTGCTCCTCTTCCCATATGAAGCAGAAATTCACGATAACAATATGGTAATGGAGTGTTGAAGGTTAGCATCAAATGTTCTATCTCCCCGGCCCGCAGTCCTCTCAATCGCTCGCCGCGTGAATAAAGCAAAGTGGCAATATCAAAGACCGAGTTGACTTCAATCTTTCCTTTAGCACGTGGATATGCATCTCTGCATACTTTATCATCATCCGGAAAAGCCCGCTTCACGCAAACATACACGGCCACAATAACAAGAAGAATGATCAGCGAGGTCATAAAAGTTCATTCACAAAAAAACCCGCCATGACAGCGGGCCCTTCAATCAAAATATTATGGAAAAGTTATCAGGCTTCTTTCAATAGCTTCATGAACAACGCTGCCTGTTCCTTGGTTTTGATCACCTGGTGAAGGGAGGAATTTGCAATAACAGCCTTGGGCTCAGTTTTCTTTCCCTCTTGCTTCGCCTTCTTGGTCAGCGCGGCTACCTTACGTGCTATTGTTTGTTTCATACCGGAAAATATGGGTTCAGTTCAAATGTACAATTTTTTTCCATTATTGTGTATTCCCGCCCTTTTGTTTCAGGTTAAAGATGAAGTAGTTGTACATATGGTCCTGGGAGATCTGCTCCCCTTTCCTGATGCGGAAGGGATAAGGCATAATATCCTCAAAATCAAATGGATTATCGTACTGTGTCTTTCCAAAACGGGTGATCCGGACGTAGTATTTCACGCCGAACATCCGGAAATATTTGTCCAGAAAGTTAAAATTCCGCTGTAAAGCCCGGTAATAAAAATAGGCCCTGGCATTGTCTGAGCCATCGATGCCCAGGTAGTGCGTGGGATTGTTCTTGAGATAAGCATAGGCCGAGAACAGGATGGTGGAGAAAACCCTGGAGTAATCGGCATGCGACAACTCCGCCTTGTCGTTTATCTTGCCCCGGGCATTCAGTGGACCGAAACTGATATTGTACACGTTCGGCAGCAGCGCATGACACTGGTTACTGATCTTCACACTCAGCGATATATCCTTTCCATTCTCCAGCTTCGAATTGAAATAACTGTAGCGCAGGTCTTCAGATATATTTTCTATCTCATACAGTTCATCAAAATCGATCTTCGGTGAAACAGACATTGGTTAATTCCTTTTTCGTAAAAATAATTATAATACCCGGACCTTTCTAATCAATCAGAGCAGGCTTGCAATGATCACAGTTAATACAAACAAGGTAATCCGGGTATATAATACATCTTTTACTTTGATGAAGCCGAAAAATGATCCTCGCGACAGGTGTAGCGATCAATTCCAACACTCCCGCCTGGATGATGGCCCCCCACTCCCTTTAAGCGCATATTGGCAATTGAGTCAAATATAGCAATTTAAAATATGTAGCCATTTATCTTCAAATAAATTTGCGTAGCTAGATAGCTACACATATATTTGTAGCCAAATAGCTTCACAATGAACTTACGCAGAGATGTTTTCCAGGCAATTGCCGACCCCACCCGCAGGGCCATATTGATGCTGGTGGCCACTAATGCCATGACAGCAGGCGCTATCGCATCCAATTTCGATACCGCCAGGCCCACTGTATCCAAACACCTGGCCGTTCTCACAGAATGTGAATTACTGGAACAGGAGCAAAGCGGCAGGGAGATCTATTATCACCTCAACGCAAAAAAAATGAAAGAGATCGCGGATTTTATAGAGCCGTTCAGGCAACTATGGGACGAGCGCTTCAATAAACTGGAAGACATCATGAAAAAATACAAATCAAAAAAATAACAGCAAATGGAAATGAAAACGAAACTTCACGCAGAAGACAACAAACAGGAATTACTCGTAACCAGGGAATTCGACCTGCCCATCGACCTCCTTTTCAGAGCTTACACAGATCCGGAGATCATTGAACAATGGATGGGATCCAAAGTTGTGAAACTGGAAAACAAAAAACATGGCAGCTGGGGGCTGGAAAAAAAAGATAACCAGGGAAATATCCTCTTCCAGGCCAGTGGCGTGATTCACGATTTCATTCCCAATGAAAAAATCACCCGCACTTTTGAAATGGCCAATGTTCCCTACGGTGTTCAACTGGAATTCCTTGAATTTGAAAAACTCACCGAAGATACCAGCAAGCTCAGGATGCATATCCTCTACCGCTCAGTGGAAGACAGGAATCAGATGATGCAGATCGGTATGCCACAGGGCATGAACGCCGCACATAATTACCTCGAAAGAGTTGTAAGCAGATATAAGTAACCCAACAAAACAACCACCCATGACAAAAAGAAACAGGATCATTTACTGGATCGCTACCGTATGGCTCGCCTTAGGTATGACCGCCACCGGAAGTATGCAATTGTTCCAGGTCAAACAGGAAGGAGATTTCACTGCCAAACTAGGCTACCCTGATTATTTCCTGAGTATCCTCGGTGCCTGGAAGCTCCTCGGTGTACTGGCCATTCTGATCCCCCAGTTCCCCTTATTGAAAGAATGGGCCTATGCTGGTTTTTTCTTCGTGATGTCCGGCGCTATCCTGTCACATGTGATGACAGGAAATATAACTGATATCTTCCCATCGTTGTTACTGCTGGCACTCACCATCACTTCCTGGTATTTCCGGCCCGTGAACAGAAGACTGATACCGGTTACTTAGAGTGTGCCCGCAGCGGCTTCGCATCCTTACCCGGAGAAATTACACTCACCACATAAGCAGTGACTACGCAAAGCAATACTGCCGCTGCAGGATACAGGAAGAAGTTCACCACACCTGCGTCCTGGATAAAATACAGTGCTATCGCGCTTACTACAAAACCCGCCAGCACACCCTTGCTGTTGATGCGCGGGAAGAAGATACCTGCCAGGAACATACCTGCCAGGCAGCCACCAAAGAGGCCAATGATCTTCAGATACTGGTCCCAGATAGAGGTATTGTTCAGGAACACCATATAGATCGCAATCAGACAACCCAGCGCACCCAGCGCCACTGTTGTGTAGCGGGCAAACTTAAATTGTTGTTTATCGGTGCTGGTTGGTTTGAAGTGCTTGTAGAAATCGGTGGTCACTACAGTGGCAATGGAGTTCATGCTGCTGCTGATGGTGCTCATGGTAGCCGCAAACAACCCGGCGATCACCAGTCCGGCCAGACCGGTGGGCAACTGCTGCGAAATATACCAGGGGAACACATCATCCACTCTTCCATTCGGATTGAGTGAACCCGGGTTATGCCGGTAGTAAACCCAGAGTGCCGTACCTACCATGAAGAAGATCAGCGAAGCGGGGATCACCAGCACCGCATTGGTGTATATGGATTTCTTCGCTTCCTTTTCAGATGGCGTGGTAAGGTAACGTTGCACCACCACCTGGTCCGACGAATAGGTCACCAACTGCGTGAGGAAGCCACCCACCAGCACCACCCATAATACGGGCTGAGTGATATCGGATTCCAGGATGGCCATGCGGAATTTATTGTTGTCGGCCGCTTCTGTGAAAAGCTGAGCGAATCCACCATCCAGCGAATTGGCGATGAACACCAGGCAGCAGAATGCGCCACCCAGTAATACACCTACCTGCATCACTTCCGTCCATACCACAGCCTCGATGCCACCCGCCACACTGTAGGCTGTTGTGATCAGACTTACGCCGATGATGCACACAAATATATTGATGCCGGTCACGGCACTGAGCACCAGCGCAGGCAGGTAGATCACAATGCCCAGCCTGCTGATCTGGAATATGATGAAAGTGAGACTGCCGGTGATCTTCACTGCCGGACTGAACCTTACCTGCAGGTACTCGTACACACTGGTCAGTTTGAGTTTCCTGAAATAAGGTAAATAGAAATAAACCACTATCGGCGCAACCGCCACGATCATGAGGTTATTGAGCAGGTATACCCAATCCGTTGCATAAGCTTTTGCAGGGATGGCAATGAAAGTCAGCGCACTCAGCTTGGAACCGAAGATACTGAGACCAGCAGCCCACCAGGGGATCTTTCCACCGCCCAGAAAGAAATCACTGGTATTGCTTTCCATTTTACGCGACACGAAAATACTGATGCCGATCACCAGCATAAAATAGATAGCTACTACTCCCCAGTCGATCCAGCTGAATTTACCGGGAGGATGAACAGGTGTTGCCATCATTACTTTCGGCGTCCGCACGGCCGGCCGCACTTCGCCCGAGGGCAGTACCAGGCTGCCATTCCAGACCACTGCGGGAGTGGTCACGGGCGCCCAGGTGCTTTGATTGGGATCGGTAGCAGCCGTAGCTAATTTACTGGTCAGCACCGTATCCGCCTGTGCCCAGGTATTGGTGATGATATTATAACTCCATACTATATCCGAAAAACCGGGATGGCTGTCTTTCAGTTCTGCATTTTTATCTGCAAGTTTTCCATGGTCTCCGCCCGCAATGAGCAGGTGTGATTGTCCCGATGCAAATGCCGGGCTTGGCGCTGCCACAGTGGGTTCCGGTAGATCGGCCAGCTGCTGCCAGCCTTTACCGGGTGTAAATTTCCAGGCATCTTTGAGATATTTCCTTTTCACCTGGTCCCCTTCTTTATATAAATGAGCGCCACTGAAAACATACAGCTCACCATTCAGGGTACCCGTTACCGGTAGTATCCTTGAAGGGCCTGGACAAACATCCTGCGCCACCCACTTCTGTTGCGCCTTCGGCGCAGACAGGTCAAGACTCCAGCAGATATTGGATGCTTCATGGGATGAAGGAGTTTCCGTTCCGCCTGCTAAATATACAGTATTGCCAATCATCACGCCACTTCCATTGGCCAGTGTATGTGGCAATGAAGGAAGCGCTTCTGAACTTATCTTTCCGTTATTGTATCTGACCAGGAAGGCTTCTGCGTGATGCCCTGCCGCATCGCTTCCGCCGATGCAAAGCATGGCATCCTTCCAGGTGAGCGATACCCCGTACCCCAGCGGCATCGGCAGTTTGCCAACTTCTTTCCATTGCCCGCCGGGTTTGTCCAGTGCAAACACTTTATCATACCAAACTTTGGTGGATCCTGTCCAGGGAGCACCGCCATCCGGGAAATTGGCGCCACCGGCAACCAGCAGCACATTGTTGCTCACGCCGGCAAATGCACCGGCAAATCCGAAACTATCGGGTAAGGATGGCAGTAACTGCCAGTTGAGGTAAGATGCGCTCTGCTCCTGCGCTTTGGTAGTTTTCATCAGCATTCCTAACATCAATACGATTACAAGAAACTGTTTCATCCGCGTGAGGGTATTTTCTATAAATTGAACAGGGTCTGCACTTCTGCATCCGTCATAGCGCGCTTGTAAATGATAAGGTCATCGATCATTCCCGTGAAATAGTTACTCATGGAAGTCAATCCTTCCTGCGCACCGATCTTGAACAATTGTCCGGCACCGGTAACTACTTTCACGGCAGTTGTGGTCATTTCCTTCACTTTTACTCCATCAATATACACCTTTGTAACCAGGCCGTCCCGCACACATACAATATGATGCCATGCATCATCATTCACTTTTCCTTCCGTGGCCATACTGAGGATGGCAGAACCGGGATTCTCTGTATTGAAGCGAAGGAATTGCGTGGTAGCATTATCATTCATGCGCAACCAGCTCTGGTTATCGCCGCTTCCGTTCTTACCACTCTCCTGCCAGATCATCATCCGCGCGGTACTGCCGGATTTGATCCATACGCTGATCGAATAATTTTTATCCGCCAGGTTGAATCCTGCACTGGGTGTGGAGAGCCAGCTGGTGCCGTTGAATTGCCCGGCATTGCCTGTAACTCCCTTTCTGTCTGCATTGGTGAAACCCACCGTTCCGGTTTGCGTAACGCTGACCTTTCCGGGACCCGCTTCCGCATAATTGTTATTGAACGGGAAGAAGCCAATCAGATCAGTCCCCGGAACTACAAGGATATAAGCTTCACGCTCCAGTGTTGAGTTTTTGGAACTGTTGTTGGAAACAAGCTTCACTTTATACCTGCCCGGCGCAGCATAGGTTACTTCAGGATGCTGGTCTGTGCTGGATGCAGGAGACCCGCCCTCGAAAGTCCAGGTCCAGCCAGTGACTGTACCCAATGTTTTATCTTCAAATTTGATCTTACCACCTGCATAGGTAGCCGTATTATCTGCCGTGAACTCAGCTGTCACGGATGTGATATCGATGATGGTAAGCATCTTCGATACTGTTTTCTCCCCACTGTATTCAGGATTGGTGGTCACCAGTTTAACGGTGTACTCACCCGGGTTATCAAATTTGATCGTGGGATTCTGCTCCGTGGACGTAATGGGTGTGCCTGTTTCAGGCGTGAAGGTCCAGGCCCATGTGGTAGGAATGCCTGTAGTTTTATCGGTAAAACTGATGCTCTCCCCCTGCAAGGCAGTGGTTTTACTGGCAGTGAAGTCAACCTCCAGCTGATTGTAACCAACAGTAATGAATCCTTCCTTTTTGGAGGTCACAGAAGTATAGGCATTGCTGATCTCCAGCGTTACCGCGTATTTGCCGGGCTGTACGTATTTCACAGCAGGACTGCTCAGCTCAGACGTAGCCGGTTCACCTCCCTCGAAGGTCCATTTCCATTTGGAAGCAACACCGGTGGAGAGATCGGAGAAATTGACCGTCTGACCTGCCAGTACTTCCTGTTTATCCGAAGTGAAATCAGGCGTAATGGAATGGTCCTTATCTTTCTTGCAGGAAGCTGCTATTGCAATGATGGCAATCAGTACCAAAATTCGTTTCATACAAGTAATCGTTTTGGTTTTACGGCAGTGATCAGTGCACTGCCGGTTGCGGGTTGATGAGTGAACATTTTTTGAGTTTTTCAAAGAACTGCATTTCATCCAGCATGTCTTTGAGGTGCCCGTATTCTTTATCTGTAAGGCTCACCAGTGGCAACCTGCATGAGCCGAGATCATAACCTAACATTTTTGTGATGGCGCGCTGGGCGGGGATCGGCGAATATTTCACAAAGCGGCGGATCATTTCAACCGACTGCAATTGCAGGTCCCTCGCCTCTTCCAGCCTGCCTGCCTTGAAAGCCTCCATCATACGCAGATACAGTGGCGCTGCAAAAGTATAGGTACTGCCGATGGCTCCTTTAGCGCCTACCATTAAAGCACCGAGTAACATTTCATCATAGCCGTAGAGCACATCGAATTTTCCATCTTTGTAATTCAGACAGGCCTGGAATTCATGTTGCGTATGGGCTGTGTATTTGATGCCGGCCAGATTAGGAATAGCTTCTTCTCCCAACCGGAGGAATTCTACCATATCCATCGCCACACCGGTAAGTACAGGCAGGTGATAATAATAAAAAGGAAGGGATGGCGCTGCTGCAGCGATCATGGCCATACTGCTGACCAGTTGCTGCACATTGGCAGGTTTAAAGTAAAAGGCAGCAACCGATGAAATTGCGTCCGCCCCCGCTGAAGCCGCATGGGCAGCCAGTTTCCGGCTCTCCGCAATGGAGGTATGCCCCACATGCACCCACACTTTGACCCGCTTGTCAGCTGCCGCGATATATGCCTCGGCCACTTTCATCCGCTCTTCCACAGTGAGGTTAGGACCTTCACCATTGGTGCCGCACACAAAAACCCCGCTGATGCCTTCACTGATGAGTTTATCCACCAGTGCCGGTACTACCGAAAGGTTCAATGATCCATCTTCCTTGAATGTGCCGAATGTGGCGGCGATTAATCCCTCTGTTTTCATCGAGTGTATTTTATTTCTTAAAACTGTCTTTTCCATTTGTGAGCCAGCTGATGTTGAAGCGTTGCAACACCAGGGTGTATTTGAAATCCTTGCCTGCCGAATTATTGGTCTCATACAGACAATAGATAGTTCCGTCCGCTCCCACCGCCAGATCCGAATAACCGGATGCACCGGGATTGAGCACGCGCTTGACAGGGAAAGACTTTCCTTCGTCGTAACTCAGTTTTGCGGTAAGATTCCTGCGTGGCGTTTTTTCGATATGTTCACTGTCAGGATTCACGAACACGATCCTGTTCTTTCCTTTTCCCTCCTTTGCTTCAGATACACGAACGATACTGGCCATGCAGGGGATCTCAAACAGATCCTGATTGTATACCGGCTTGCTCCAGTTGCTGCTTCCGTCCTCACTGTAGCTGATAGACTTCCGGTGCGGATTGCCGGGGTTACGCATCATGATCATCACACGGTCATCATCCAGTTGTACAAGCATGGATTCATTGGGGTTCTTCACTTCTTCGGAACTATCCGCCACAAGAGCACCACGCTTCCAGGTGACGCCATTATCATCACTGTAAACAGTCACTACACAGCTGGGATGATGCACGCGTTTGGGCATGGTAGCCGATTTGGCCAGCCATACCGGCGCCAGCAGTCTGCCGTTCTTCAACTGAATGCCATGGCCAGGGCCCGGCGCTACTACATTCCAGTTATACTCCGGTCTGAACTGATCGAACACATCCGTGATATCTTTCGGCTCACTCCAGGTAAGACCGTCATCTTTCGATTGCATATAAAAGGCGCGCGCATAATCGCGGGCAAAAAGCAAATGAATGGTGCCATCTTCACCCACAATAGGTGTTGGATTATTGGTAGGCTGCCCCTTTCTCCTCGGCGCCAGCACCTGTGGCGCTTCCCAGGTCTTCCCTTTATCAGTGCTTCGCCGCATGAGCAGGTCCATATCCGCCCAGTCGCTGCTGGTTCCGATACGCGCTTCCGTAAAAGCAAGCAGGGTTCCCTTCTTACTCATCACCAGCGCGGGAATACGCATGCTGGCATATACGGAGTCCGGCTGGAAAACAGGAACCGGTTTATTATCTTCGGTTATACCTAACTGTGAATAATGTTTACAACCTGTAATAACTGCCGCGATCAGAAAAGGTATCAGGATCTTTTTCAACATCATTATTGTTTTATGAATTCATCAAATGCCACCTGCCTGAAGGCAATACCCTGGTATGGCGTGGTGGTTCCTCCTTCATACAGGATACCGATATGCGTACCACTGAGCATCACCAGGTCAGAGTAGGCGCTTGGACCTGCGTGTACCCGGTAATATTTCCCCCAGGTATTACCATTATCCGAGCTCCATTTGATGGTCATGTTCACACGGGTAGTGCTTGCAGGATTTGAAAAGAACACTCCGAAATTTCCATTGGCATTCCCGCTGGTGAGGCTACCCTGACAAACAGGTTCCACCAAAGCATAATCTGTTTTCATACCTGTGAAGGTTTCACCTCCATCCGATGAAACGGCCACCAGCCGGGCAGTAGCGCCGGAGGCGCGCATATTGAGCTGCAGCTTTCCATCGGAGAGCTCTGTAATAGTGCTTTCATTGGCCCTGTCATTGGGACTGATGCCACCGATCCGCCAGGTGGCCCCCTTGTCATCTGAGATCACCACATGGGAATAGCCCCTGCCACCATTGGCTTTTTTCTCTATGAAATCGCAGGGAATGATCATCCTGCCCGCATGTGCACCGGATTGGATCTGGATACCATGACAGGGACCTGTTGCATACCAGCCCCATTCCGGACGCTTCACAGTAGCAGTGATCTCAGTGGCTGTCGTCCACGTAACGCCATTATCATCAGAGTGAGTCAGATAAACCCTGCGGGTATCAATTGAAGTTCCATCTCCTATTTCGCTGATATGATCTTCTCCGTGATTCCAGGTCATCAGCATCACAATGCGGCCGGTGGCCTGATCCACCACGGGTGCGGGATTGCCGCAGGTATTGACACCATCGTCCCACACCTTGATCAGTGGCCCCCAGGTTTTACCGCCATCAGTGGAACGTTTTACCACCAGGTCGATATCACCTTCGTCTCCACAGCCGTTCTTCCTCGCTTCCGCGAAAGCCAGCAATGTGCCATCCTTTGCTTTGATGATAGCAGGGATGCGATAACAACGGTAACCATCCGAGCGTTCTTTGAATATGTACAGGGAATCCGTAGGCAGCGAATTACCAGGCCTGGGAGCGGTAACAGCTGGTCCCAGATTGTTCTCCTTCGCTGTACAGGCAATTATATTGATGGCTATCAGACAACAGCTGATGAGTTGCAGTATGGAAGAGAATGTCTGTTTCATCCTTTCAGTTTTTTAACGGATCAATTATTGTAACCATCCGTTTGTTCCAGTTTGGGGTTGAGGTCGATTTGGGTTTTCCGGATCGGAAAGAAAAGCGGGATCGTTTTTCCAACCAGCTTCGGTACTTCCGTGTAGGCATCGATGGTGCCTCCGTAATGGAAACGGACAATATCGTTCCACCGTTTCAGTTCAAAGAACAGCTCGCGGAAACGTTCATTGAAGATCTCGCGCTCCACCACTTCTTTCGTTCTCAAGCCTGTGTAAACACCAGTACCTGCACGGTTCCGTACTTTCTCCAGTTCTGTGATGGCTTCTTCCGGACGGCGAAGTGCCGCCAGTATTTCAGCTTTTGTAAGAAGAAGTTCGCCAAGGCGATACATTACTATATCATTGTCATAATAACGGTCGTCTGTATGCAGCGTGCCCCGGAATTTGTTATCAAACACGCCGATGGTGGCTCCGTTCAGATCCAGTGCACGGATCACTGACCAGGCCTTGCGTTTGTCGTTGGCAGCAAATGCTGCTTCGATCTTCGGACTGGGAGCATATACGCTCCTGGCCCCGTTCTTTGCAAAGGCCAGGAGGTCTTTGTTGGTAGCACCTGACACAAATATGTCCCTGGGCTTCAGGCGGCTGCCGTATTGATCGGATCTTTCATCACGCTGAAAATGCAGTGCCCAGGAGATCTCAGCATTCTTCTTTTTATCGGTAGCGAAAACATCCTGGAAATTGGTTTGCAGGGAAAGTCCACCCATTGCGGCATCCACCGCAGTGAGCGCATTGGTGAGATCAGCATCACCGCCATTGTAAACTTTAGCGCGCCAGAGCAACACATCCGCTTTGATGGCCTGCGCTACATTTTTGGAGATGCGGCCTTTGTTGGGATAACCGGCATCCGGGAAGAGCGCCAGCGCTTTCTCCAGATCATCCAGTACCAGGGTTAGTACTTCCGTTTCGGAGGAACGGGCAGGAAACGGCACGTTGTCACTCTCTGTTGGTTCCAGGATCAGCGGCACCTTACCCCATGCTTTTACCAGGAGGAAGTACAGGTAAGCCCTCATCGTTTGTGCTTCGGCGAGCGTCCGGTTCTTTTTATTCTGGTCGCCGAATGTGATACCAGGACCATATTTCAATACCAGGTTTGTATGATGCACCAGGTTGTAGTGATTGGTCCAGAGTGGTGCATTCAGGTTATTGAGGTTTTGTTCGTAAGCCTCTGTAGCAGAGCCTTCCAGGCCGGGGATGAAGGCATCGCCACGGTCTTCAAAAAAATAGGTACTGTTCATGAGCCCACGGAAATCAGAGTAGATGCCCGTGAGATATCCGGTAACATCACCCTCGGCCTTCCAGTAGATGGCGTTGGTGATCTCAGAGACCGGCTGCACTTCCAGTTGTTTGGTACAACCCGTGATCAGCGATGAAGTGATGATGGCGGCAATCAGCAATTTTATTTTCATAATTGAACCGATGATAAGTTTTGACAATCAGTTAAAGTCCCAGTTTGGCTCCCAGACTGTATTGCCTTGGCCTGGGATATGAACCCTGATCGGCCCCGATATAGATCTCAGGCATGAGCCCGGTGTAGGTGGTGAGATAACCGATATTGTAAACACCTGCGAAGATGTCGATGCTGTTGATATAAGCCTTGCGCAATGCAGGCAGCCTCAGTGTATAATTGAAGCTCACTTCACGGAACGCGAGGAAATCTCCTTTTGAATAGTACAGAGAGTTGTTGGTGGAATAACCGGAGCTGGTACCCAGACTA